>DNMA01000035.1:6781-7554 GCA_003489505.1 Legionellales bacterium
GTCAATTACCTTAAACAACAAGGAAAGGCGCGTGGGATTACTGTTGTCAATGTCGCAGAAGCACCTCTTGCCAATAGCCCTCAAGTCGGCTGTGGCTGTGCAACCATGTCTAGAAATGACCCTCCACATCTGGTGGCCCTTCTTGATATATTAAGACAAGGCAAAACCCTGCCCTATAACGTTGTCAAAGCAGGTGATGTTGTCAATGAATTTACTGGCCTTCGTAATAGGCTGTCTGATAAAGAGCAACAATGGGTTATTGATAATGCAAAAATTGCTTTAGAAAATATGATTAGGATTACAGAGAGTCGATAATGGACCCCATCAAAGAAATTAAAAAACCCCAAGTGGCAAATCAAAATATTCAAGCAATCGCAGCTGCTCTTACCCCTGAAGCTTTGAGAGATTTAATGCTTTCATTTGCACAAAAAGCCTATATTAAATATTATGAATATCGCTTTATTCCTTGTTCATCTTTGCATTCAGAAAGCCACGAGTTGCTCATATCCTATCGAAATAGTTTTGCGATTTTATACCAACAGTGGAAAAAAAATTTTTCTGGAGAAACTAAAGCTGAGGCTCTAGAACTCTTAAATATTATTCCTAAGACCTTCGATATTGACAAGTACCTAGGAAAACTAAATGATTCACTTGATGAGCAGCAAACTTTCAGTCCACGTCCTTAATCAAAAAGACATAAAAAGAAATAAAATTCCCTTGCGAACAATTCAATGTTTGATATAATACCGCTACATTGCCGGGGTGGCGGAATT
>DNMA01000149.1 GCA_003489505.1 Legionellales bacterium
AATGCCAACTCCACCATACCACTTGTTCTTTCGCCAAGCCCTTGTGTCTATCGAGAAAACGTTATTCAAGCTTTAGAAGAAAAAAAAATTAAATGGACTATGACCTATAGTAGCCCAAGTTATGCAGGTAAAATGGCTGCAGTTCGAGCAGGCCTTGGCATTACAGCGATTCAAAAACGCCTGATACCAAGTGATCTGAATATCATCCATGATTCATTTTTACCTAAACTGCATGATATACAAATTAGCCTTCTCAAATCCAACACCATCAATAAAGTTGGTGATTCTTTGGCTTACTTTTTAATTAAAAAAATGAATAATTTAATTTAAAGGATACGCAATTTACCCTCTTTGACTTAAGCAATTTCAACCATAACTCTATCGTCTTCAATTTTCACTGGATAGATATTTAAATTTTTAGGTTTTGAAACTTTCCCCAAGACTCCACTCAACATCGCAGGCCATGGTGACCAGCATTTAACATCGCCTGTACATAAGTCAAAAGCACTTTTATGAAAAGGGCAAACAATTTCATTTTTTTGATTAATTTCTGCTTTCGCAAGTGGTAACTTCAAATGTGGACATTGTGATTGGACAGCATAAATCTGGTCTTCATGCCAAATTAATAATATTTTTTGATTCTCAACGCTTACAACTTGACGATTTAGACTTTGCAGGTTTTTTAAGTCAGAAACATAATGCCATGACATTTTAATTATCCTTGAATTTAAAAACATCAGACTATCAGTTTTAAGTAATGAAAACAAACTGAAAGTTTTAAAGCCTTCAGTTTGTAAAGTTGCGAGATTGGATTGTATGTTTTCATCCACAGTCGACTGATAGCGATTAAAAGACCATTTTACCTTCCATGAAATGATCATCTAAGGCTTTTCAGTGACAAAATAGAATCGCTCTATTTCAAGAAAGAATATAAGCCAAAAAACCTAAATTAGCAACCAATAATTTCTATTAAGAAACATATAATTTCATTATTGCAAGAAAATCACTAATTTGTTAAATTGCTATTTCGTCGCCCTAATGAACATAAAAATGATA
Source organism: Legionellales bacterium (assembly GCA_003489505.1). Classification (GTDB taxonomy): domain Bacteria; phylum Pseudomonadota; class Gammaproteobacteria; order Legionellales; family Legionellaceae; genus UBA2653. Next base: position 1,057 of record DNMA01000149.1, read on the forward strand.
AAAAATAATATAACAATATCGTTTGCCGAGCGTTTACGCACTTCACTCATGAAAGCAGGTTTCAATTCCAATCGAAGTGCAACGGGTGTAGATATTTTAAAGTTTGCCCAAGCTATTCGGCACACCCCACAAATCTGTCGTAAATACTTACGCGCTGAAACCATTCCTGAACCACAAAAACTAGCTGAGATTGCCAAGATTTTAAATGTTTCACCTGGCTGGCTTTTATTTGGGGACTCACATAGCCTCAATGACCATGAAAACAATAAAATAACGATTAACAAAAATATTTTGCATCATTTATTCAGCCATATTAGCCAACTCTGCTCACAACAGAATTCGACAGAGGTCTTACCTAATTTTTGGCTTGAATTAACCGAAGATTTACAAGAGTTTGACAGTAACGAGGAAAAATCTAAAAAAATTATTGATATGGCCTTATCATCCTATAAACATGTATCCGCAATCAAAGAAGGTTAGAATGAGGTGACATACACCTCATTCTTAACTTTCTATTTAGAGTCTTTCAGCATAACGCTTTTGGCTATCTAAAATTTCTTGATGAGCACTGCCAACATCTTCCCAGCCTTCGATGCGAACCCATTTACCATCTTCAAGATCTTTATAATGCGCAAAGAAATGCTCAATTGATAAAATTAAAGGCTGTGGTAAATCTCTAAAAGACACCACTTTATGATACAACTGACAAAGTTTATCAACAGGCACCGCTAAAACTTTAGCATCTTCTCCAGATTCATCAGTCATTTTTAATACGCCCACTGGACGACAACGAATCACAGAGCCACTTAATAAAGGATAAGGTGTCACCACTAAAACATCGACAGGGTCACCATCTAGTGATAGGGTTTGTGGTACATATCCATAATTAGTTGGATAAAACATTGCTGTTGCCATAAAACGGTCAACAAATAAAGCGCCAGTATCTTTATCAACTTCATATTTCACTGGTGCGCCGGTCATTGGAATCTCAACAATTACATTGATATCATTTGGGACATCTTTGCCCGCCGCAATACTTTTTAATCCCATGACTACCTCTTAAAAAAAAGTTAAACACATATTTAATAACAACTTGAAAAAAATCGCAAATATCTTGTCTTGTAGACATTCTATATTTATCGCTATAATAATCAATTATTATCCATAAATGAATAAAGAATGACCTGTATTTTTTGTAATATTGCCAACAAAACCATTCCAACAAATTTTGTCTATGAGGATGAGGCAGTTGTGGCGTTTAGAGATATCCACCCCCAAGCACCAGAACATATTTTAATCATCCCCAAAAAACATATTGATTCTTTAAAACATAGCGAACCAGAAGATCAATTGTTACTCGGCAAAATTTTACTCACTGCAAAAAAAATTGCAAATGATTTAGGCCATGATGAGAAAGGATATCGACTTGTCATGAACATTGCCGAGCATGGTGGCCAGACTGTTTACCATATGCACCTTCACCTCTTAGCCGGCAAACAAATGATGTGGCCACCAGGATAAAATCCATGAGCATTGCTAAACATATACAAAGTATTCTAGAAGAAATTGACCCCAATCCCAAGCGCCCAGATCTAGAGGGAACACCTGCGCGAGTTGCAGAGGCCTTGAAGTTTTTCACTGAAGGCTATCATGTGGATATTCAATCTATTTTTGAAAATGCCCTATTTGAAAGCCACGATCATGAAATGATTATTATTCAAAATATTGAATTTTATTCCATGTGTGAACATCATCTCTTACCTTTTTTTGGTGAATGTCATATCGCCTACATTCCTCAAAAACACATTTTAGGTCTATCAAAATTTGGGGAAATTGTAGATGTTTTTTCAAGAAGATTACAAATTCAAGAACGCTTAAGCACAGAAATTGCTGACTGCCTATTTCAAGAACTTCAACCCCTCGGGCTTGGGGTCATTATCAAAGCCAATCATTTATGCATGAAAATGCGTGGCATTCAAAAACAAAAACCTTTGTTTATCACTCAAAAAATGCTTGGAGCACTGCAAGAACCCCAGCATCAAATGAATTTTCTTAGTGCAATTCAACACACTCATCAAAACCCTGAGCTAAATTCGGGTTGTGAGAAACCATAAGCATCCCGACAGGTAAAGCAAGTAACTTATCTATTATTTTTTGTTCTGAAACCTCATCTAAATGACAAGTTGCCTCATCCAAAATTAACCACTTGGGATGGGTATACAATGCTCGCGCCAATAAAACCCTTTGTTGCTCTCCTGCTGATAACTGATTAATTGCAGTGCATAAAGGAATTTTGATATCAACGGTATCGATAACTTGTTCAAGACAAGCCTCATCAATTTCTTTTTCAAAAAAAGTGATATTTTCTAAGATACTTCCCTGCCATAAGGCATCTGTTTGTAAAATTGCATAGGCTGCATCGGCAAAAAGCACCTCTCCTTGTAAAGGCATTTTTAAACCCAAAAGACAATTGAGTAATGTCGTTTTACCACAGCCTGAGGGTCCTTTGATGAAGTATTTTTTGCCTGCAATAAAATGTTGATTGATAGACTTATTGGGTAAATACATCAAATTTTTTAATTGCATATCATTTTGAGACAATACTTTGGATGGCGTTAAAGTCGTCGTGATTAAATCTTTCATGCGTGCAATGGGAGATTTAAGATAATGCCATTGCATCAAGCGTTTAAATACCCCCTCAAATCTTAAATACACTTGGGTTTTTAAAAATAAAAAAATTAAAAAACTGGTGGCACTGATGCAATGCGTATGAATTAAATCAATTGCCAAGCCCAGAACTATCAAAGCATTGGTTTTTTTTAAAAATTCATTAAGTAACATGAGCTTTTGTTGAAAAAAATCATTTTTTAAAAA
>DNMA01000152.1:0-3062 GCA_003489505.1 Legionellales bacterium
TGCATGGTGTGCTTTAAAAGGCATCAAAGTCACTTTACAAGATCAGTCCTATGAGCAAATGGCGCCAGCTTATGCAAGAGCAAAAGCTTTATATCAAAAAAGATTAAAAAAACCACGATTAGTCGAAGCGGCGATGGATAGACTGATTCTTGATCCTCAAGGTGATGGTGTAGCACAAGCCGATGTAATTATTGAAGCGGTTTTTGAAAATTTAGAAGTGAAACAAGCGCTTTTCAAAAAAATTGAAAGCAAAGCAAAACCTAAAGCGATTTTGGCAACCAATACTTCAAGCATTCCATTAGCTGAAATTGCAAGTGTGATGAAAGATAAATCACGTTTAATCGGTATTCACTTCTTTAATCCTGTTTCAATGATGGAATTAGTTGAGGTCGTTTATGGTGAAAATACCAGTAAAGAGCGTCTAGAAGATGCATGCGCATTTGTAGGACAAATTAGTCGATTGCCATTACCTGTTCGTTCAAGTCCTGGATTTTTAGTCAATCGTGTCTTGATGCCCTATCTTCTTGAAAGTGTCCAGCTGCTAGAGGAAGGTATTCAGGCAGAAGCAATCGATCAAGCGGCTAAGAAGTTTGGTATGATGATGGGGCCGATTGAACTTGCTGATACAGTGGGTCTTGATGTTTGTTTGGCAGTAGCTAAAAACTTAACTCAGTACTATGGTGGAAAAGTACCTGCGAAACTGGAAGAGATGGTTGCCAAAAAACATTTGGGTAAAAAAACTGAGGTTGGCTTTTATCAATATAAAGATGGTAAAGCGGTCAAAAGAGTACCTAGCTATCAGGGCAAAACCCAAGATATTGCTCAGCGTCTAATTATGCGTATGATTAATGAAGCCTATGCCTGTTTAAGAGAGCAAGTTGTTGCTGAGGAAAACTTAGTGGATGCAGGGATGATATTTGGTACCGGCTTTGCACCATTTAGAGGTGGTCCGATGCATTATGCTAATCAATTTGGTCGTGAACAATTAAGTCAATTATTTATTGAGTTAGCCAATCAATATGGTGAGCGTTTTAATTTGGTTTCTTAAATTTATTAATATCACTAAGCTTTCTTGTAGAGCTTAGTGATATCTAATCAATCAATTCTGCTTTTTTCTGATTTTTAATAGATTCGTATATTTCTTCGCGGTGAATTTGAACATCTCTTGACGCTTCAATACCAAACTTAATATTGCCAAACTCTGTTGTGGGAAAGGTTACAACTTTTACAGTTTGATTGCCAATTGTTACATAAAAAAATTCTTCATAGGGGATTGTAATAATTTTCATCCCTGAACCTTGTTTTTGTTGTTTGTCATTTTATACCCCAAAAATTAAAAAAATGCAATAAAATCAGTGACATGCGAAAAAATGAGAATCATTTTAGAATTAAAAAAAATATAATTCTTGCAATAAATGACAAATTGCCATATCATTTCCAATGCTTAAAAACCTTGCCTGACTTAATTAAAAGCAGGCTTAACCGTAAGGAATATCAATGAGACATTACGAAATTGTATTTTTGATCCATCCTGATCAAAGTGATCAAGTTCCTGGAATCATGGAACGCTATGAAGGCATCATTGCCAAGCACGAAGGTAAAATCCACCGTAAAGAAGATTGGGGCCGTAAACAATTGGCATACCCAATTCAAGATCTTCATAAAGCACATTACATTCTTTTAAATGTTGAAATGAGCGATGCAGCTTTAACAGAATTGAAAAATACTGTGAAGTTCAATGATGCTGTTCTTCGTCATTTAGTTGTTCGCGAAAATCAAGCGATTACTCATGAATCGCCAATGATGCGTAAAGAAAAAGAACACCGCGACAGTAGAGGAGAATAATCATGTCTAACAACTTTAGAAGAAAAAAAGGTTCAAAATTAACTGCTGAATCAGCACCTGTAATTGATTACAAAGATGTTAATCTTTTAAAAAACTATATTACCGAAACTGGTAAGATTGTTCCTAGCCGTATTACTGGTGTTCCTGCTAAAATGCAAAGACAATTAGCTCGCGCTATTAAACATGCTCGCTTTTTAGCTTTATTACCATATTGTGACAGCCATCGTTAAGAACAATGCAATCCAAAGTGAATATCATACAGCACTATTTTGCAAAACTGTTAAAGGAGCCTAAGTACGCTTGGGCTGCAACAATTCCTTTTTCTTGTTTTGATGCAATGTCATGGATTCCATTATTAATTTTAATGGTTTTAATTCTAAGACAGGGTGTTAAATCAACTTGGAATTTGATGTGCGCTAATTTTGTTGTGCATGGTTTGGCAATGTATTACAAAGAACCCAGTATGTACTCATGGATTACAGCATCCATGGATTATATACCTGGTTTTCTTTCTGCATATATATTGATGTATTTTCGCTCCTGGCTATGGGTTGCCTATAGCATGGTAGTGTTTAGTGGTTTAGCTGGTTTAGGAATTGATTTAGTCTTTCCTGATTATGCTATCTCACAAATTCAGCAATTAATATCTGCAGCCAAAAGCATGAGCTTGCCCGTTCCTGTTACTCGCTTAACGCAAGTACTTACTGGGCATCAAGATTTTAGCACGCACATGTTGTTAGGTTTGCAAATGCTGTCTGCTGTATTTAATGCTATCGTTAATTTAATGATGGCACGCTCTTTACAAGCGCAAATGTTCAATCCCACTGGGTTTGAGCAGGAAATGTTAAGCTTACGAGGCTCTCGTGGCTTATTAAGCATGACGCTGGTCGGCATCTTTTTAATTTTTGTATTAAATTGGTTGTCACCACTATATATTTTACCAACGCTTTTGTTTTATTTTTTTGGTGTGGGTATGAGTATTGGAGTCAGTATAATCATTAAACAACGCATATTTGAGAAATTTAAGCAAAATCGCTCACAAGTAGCGACCATTGGCTTAAGTCTTGCAAGCTTTGTTATACCATATGTTTTTGTACCGACTTTTGTTGTAATGGGCGCTTTGGATTCGGTTATGAATTTTCGGTTTTTACTCCAGAATCGAGTGAAAACAACCATATAGGGGTATTAATTATGCAAGTTATTTTATTAGAAAAAGT
>DNMA01000152.1:3369-3745 GCA_003489505.1 Legionellales bacterium
AAGTTATTTTATTAGAAAAAGTGCGCGGTTTAGGTAACTTAGGTGATTGCGTAGAGGTTAAACCAGGTTACGGTCGTAACTTTTTAATTCCTCAAAACAAAGCTGTTTTTGCGACTAAAGTAAACCAACAAGCTTTTGAAACGCGTCGTGCTGAGTTAGAAAAAAATGCGGAAGTTGCTTTTGCTAAAGCTCAAGAACGTGCTGCTAGATTCAATGATGTGACCTTAACCATTGCTGCACAAGCTAGTGATGAAGGTAAATTATATGGTTCAGTAGGTGTGAGCGAAATTTTAGACGCTTTAGAACAAAAAGGTTTTGAAGTGACTAAACGTGAAGTGCAAATGCCAACAGGCCCAATCTATTCTATCGGCGACTA
>DNMA01000152.1:4066-4403 GCA_003489505.1 Legionellales bacterium
GAAATTGATTTAATGTTACATAGTGACGTTGTTGCTAAATTACAATTAGCGATTGTATCTGCTAAGTAATTTGTAAAATTGAATTAAAGAAAGGGAGCCAGTGCTCCCTTTTTCTTTAATCAACATATAACTCTTATCTCATCTCAGTTGATAATTTTATTGTCCTTAATTTAAATATATTCTTCAAAAATAAATCAAATATTTTTTTGTTAAAATCGCCTAAATAATTATTTTTTTTGGGGTTATAAATAGCCCTAATTTACTTTTCTTTTAGGAGTATTTTGTGTTTCATTGCAATGAAGTTAATTGGAAAAAAAGAAAACTCTTTGATTGAATG
>DNMA01000018.1 GCA_003489505.1 Legionellales bacterium
ACAGTTCGATGAACACTCTCTTCTCAAGTTCATATAATTAAAACCAAGGAACTATATTAATTAATAGTTCCAGTAAAATCTTACAAAGCTGAGGCAAGAATCAAATCCTTCTCATCATAATTTGTTGGTATATTCTTGCCGCCTCAATCGAATCTTTAGTATTTAACTCCAGTTTTTCATTCTTTTTATTTTTTACCTCAATTTCAGAATCATGCTCATTTAAAAGATCCATCAGGCTCTTAAGCTCAGGTATGCTTAATTCTTGGCCTGCCAGCGATTGCAAAAGTTTTGGTACTATTTTTGATGTTTTAATAACGCTTAAATCTGGCATAACAACAGTAGTAATCCTATCTGTTATTTTAGGGATCAAACGTTCGATACATAAGCGCAAAGCTATTGTATCGCCAGACAAAGCAAGCTCAATAGTTTTACTAACTAGGGCTTCTGCGTGCTCTTCCATTAGCTGAGCCAGTTGGGTATGTTTGTTTAAAGCGCCTTTGGGTCTACCTGACGGATTACCTGAAACGCCTTTTCTGTATTTTGGCATTTAAACAGCCTAATCTCTGTATATTTCCTGTATTTTACAGGGATAATAAAAGAAATTGATAGAATATTTTTATAGAAATAATAGGTGTATATCACTGATAAACACATCTATTTTTCTGACCAGATACGATAACTCTAAAACATCAGGAAGTTAAGGATAAAAACTTAAATAATCTTTTGGATTAATAACTTGGTTTCGTCCAGCACCTGCCCACAATCTGGTAATCCTCTAACTAAAACCCCCAGGGTCGATTGCCAATGCTGATGTGCTTCTTTCATAAGTTCTACAGTAAAAAAATCATCGGTACTTTGATATGACACATCTCGGTGTTTGCATTTTTTATCCAACATTTCTATTAGCCGGATCGTATCTACTGAGGAGCTATAATTTTTTAATATACACCATAGATCATAGTAATCACGTGCTCGAGGTCTATTCCAACCACGAGCCACAAGTTTTTTGTGCGTTTGCAGTAGCGCACGTAATTTTTCAGCTACAATTTCCTCTATATGATAACAAGCCACCAAACAATCAATTTGCTCTTCATAGCCATGCAAAATAGGCTTGTATTCTGGGGCTAAAATAACAGGCTCATCATGTGTAATCTCAATTTTAATTCTACAAAGCGGGGTTGGTTGCCAAGGAAATTTCACAAGCATATTAAAAGCGTCTTGTCCGTTTGGGTGAGGTGCTTTTTCAGGATAGCGTTTTAACTGAATATCAAAGGGGCCATACTCATTTAATAATGCTTTAGCAAGCGCAATCGCATTGACCAATGCATTTTCAAGATCCTTGTCTTTTGGTGCGTTAATAACTGAAAAATCCAAGTCTTCAGAGAAACGATAATCACCAAAAAATATTTTCTTAAGAGCAGTTCCACCCTTAAAGATCAATGAATGAGATAACTCTGGTTGTTTTGCTATACCTGCTAACACATAGCTTAGTGCGTAATCCTTCTCAACAACATGTTGTGGAACTTTTTTTTCACTGGCTTCATCTTGGATTTTTATACGTAATGGCTTCATTCGCTCTCTGCTTTTATTAAGTTGTTTTGAATCATCCAGCGTTTATCACATGGTCCTGTAGCTGGTCCAGAAGGATCGAGCCTACAGAAATAATGAATAGGAACATTCATGAGAGGCTCAAGTTGCTCAGCAGGGACACCAAAATACTCCAGCGCCCATCCTAATCTCTTGGCTACTGATTTTTTATCATATTGAATAACGTAGCCAATCAATTTTTGAACATCAATGGTAGATAACGAATTTTCTAATATTCCTAATGCCTCACCTATTCCCCCAAACATTTTAGGATAGATAAATACATCAAGCAGTGTGCGTTCTTTATCCGTGATTGATACTACAAAATGCTCATCGAGCCATATTTTTTCAATACCAAAAAAATGTTTCTGTTGAACATTAATATATTCGTAGCGAACACCCGCCACTTCCCACGCATGCTTCACTTTGGATTTCTGTTGCTGTTTTTCTCGCATTGATGGAGTCAGCACTTTTGTTGTTGTTGATGCAGTGATAATTTGCGGAACTTGCTCGGTGAGTCCATGATGTTGTAATGCAGACCAATGGCTAATTGCCGATGGTTGAATTAAGTAAGCGGAAATCACAAAAGGATGTGCATTTGCCTGATCAGCAACTAATCCTAGGCCAACATACAAACCACGACGTAATCTCAAAAGCCTTCCTCGTTTTGCAAGATTCGAAAGAATTTTTCCAAGTTGCGCTGGAGGAATATTTTGCGTGCGGGCAGCCTCTTTAATATCATTCATATTAAAGATACGTTTCCCTTGGGTGAATAAATCATGGAGTAAACGAAATCCTTGGCTTTCATAGGGTTTAGATGGTTGCATAAGAAACCTTATTTTATTTCATACTACGATAATACCATAAAGTGGGTATTATTACAGTATATTTTAAAATAACTTTTTGATGAGTTACAAAAACCTCTTGGGGGACTGGTGGGGCACTTAACGATAAATAACCACAAAAACACACAATAAATACCAATACAATAATTTTATAACCTAATGATTTAATTATGATTATCTATTTTCACCTGTTGTGATTTATTGATTTCATGTGACTCATAATCCGTTGGTCCTAGGTTCAAGTCCTAGTGGTCCCACCAATTAAAACCAGTAAAATCAACAAGTTACCATCAATCATCTCAAAACCCTAAAATCCATTGTGGGGATTTT
>DNMA01000022.1 GCA_003489505.1 Legionellales bacterium
GCCAATTTATCACCAACATGAACTGTGCCTTGCATACGCCAGAAAAAACGTTTTTTTACAAGCACTTTGATGTCGATAGTTAACTGATCACCTGGAACAACAATCTGTTTAAATTTCACATTATCAATTCCTGCGAAATAATAAACAAATTCAAGGCCCGGCTCTGGAATGCGCGATTTACTATATAAAATACCACCTGCTTGAGCTAGCGCTTCAAGCATTAAAACTCCTGGCATAATAGGCATGCCAGGAAAGTGTCCTTGAAAGAAAGGTTCATTTATTGTGACATTCTTAATCGCTTTGATAAATTCAAAAGGTTCAAAATCAACCACCTTATCAATCAGCAGAAAAGGATATCGATGTGGCAATAAATTTAAAATTTCACCTATTTCAAGTGTATTCAATGGACACCTCTAGTTTTAGTGGATAGCAGTGATAACTTGTTTAGTGACATCAAGCTTCTCTGTAGTAAAAGGAGCCGCATCTTTTTGTACAATCAAGTCATAATGTTCATTCTTTGCTACAGTCGAAATAGCTGCACGAACTTTAGTGTAAAAATCTTCCATTGCTTCATTATGAGCAGTGCTTAATTCTTGTTGATATTGCTGACCATCTCTTTCAAATTTTTGTTGTAAAGCGATTAAGTTTCTTTCGCTATCTTTTTTCTGAGCTGGGTTCATCACAACAGAATCTTTTTTGAAGGATTCAATTTTTGCTTTTAAATCAGTTTCTGTGCTGACTAATGCATCACGACGTGCACGGAACTTTTGTTCCAAAGATTGTTGGATGGTTTTAATTTGAGGTGAAGTTTGAACGATTTTTTGTAAATCAACCACACCAATTCTTAAGGCATCTGCAAAAACAGATTGACCAAAACCTGCCAAGCCTAATAACATCAAACTGCTTAATAATTTTTTCATTTTTTTCATCCTCAAATAAGCTAAAATTTTCTTGCCCTCAAGTTAATTCAACAGGTTGAAATAACTTTTTCTACACAAATTTTCTCTATCGTAGCACATTTTATACCATAGTCGAATAGCTTTTTCTATGGCTTTGTTCCAAATTAAAAAGCAGATGCTGCGGTAAACTGGAACCACTCTTTTCTATCTGTTGGCTGCGGATTAATTGGGAAACCTAGACTAAACGATAAAGGCCCAAATGGGGAGCGCCAGTCTAATGCCACACCACCAGAATATCTTAATGGCCCAGCATTAGTTCCCTGTTGATCGAGAGGCAAACCACGAGAAAAAACATTACCGTAATCAATAAATCCAAAAGTTCTAAATGTTTCACGGCTTAATGGATAGGGTAGGATCAATGAAGCTCCACCGCTAACCAGGATATTACCCCCTAAACCGTTACCATTGTTATCGCGTGGCCCTAAAGAGTAGGTCTCGTAACCTCTGACCATCCCTGGTTGTGCAATACCGCCTGCATAGAAGTTTTCAAAAAATGGCAAGCCCGTACCATTAAATTGATTACCATACCCAGCATTGAAATTGAAGCCAAATATAAAATCTTTTGGTAAGGGATAATAATTTTTGACCAAATAGTTGAGTCGATAATAGCTTAAAGAACGTGACGTTAATGGCAAGTTAGTCACGACAGCGAACTGCTGGTTATTGCCGCGCTTAGGAAATGGCATTTCATCATAAGTATTTCGAGACCATCCAGATGTGAGTCGTGCTTCATTGTATTGAGAACCATGCGCACTAACAAAGTTATGCGTTTGAATCACTGAGCCTTCAGATAGAATATTTAAGCCCTGATAACCATAGCCGAGCTGGTAGCTACTTTTATCAGATATCATAAAGTTATAATTCACATCGCCACCATAACGATTCGAGTTGTAATTCGTAACGTCAAGATTTTTAGGATCAACTTTTTGGAAGTAACCATTAAAGCCGCGTCCGATAGTATTTTTATAATAAAAGGGATTGTAGTAGTTGAAGGAGTAGTTTTGACCCCAACGACTCGCATTAAACGACAATCCAACGGTACGTCCGGTACCCATAAAGTTGTATTGATTTAAAGCCGCGTTAAACTGTGCACCCGTTGTACCATAACCAATCGATGCACTTGCCTCTGCAGAGGGAGCCTCTTCAACATTAACGTCTAAATCCACCTCATTATTACTGCCAGGCACAGGATTGGTTTTAACATTGACATTCTTAATAAAGTTCAACAAACGCATTTGTCGTTCAGTTTCTTTAATATTGTGTAATGACAACAATGCATCTTCATTTTGTTTAACAAGATTTCGAATTACATAATCTGCTGTTTTAGTGTTACCACTAATGTTAATACGACGAACGTAAACATGACGCCCAGGCTCAATAATAAACTCAATGACGACTGTTTTATTTTTTTCATCCATAATGGGATTGGCATTAATTGCTGGAAATCCATAGCCAATATCACCCAATGCATTACTAATATTGGTAGTTGATTCACTAATTTGTTTCCTAGAAAAAATATCGCCTGATTGAATACTAATTAATTGTCTTATTTGAGCGTGGGGTAAAATAGTTTTACCAATAATTTTAATTCCAGAAATATGATATTGAGCACCTTCATGCACGTGGATATTAATAAACACATCCTTTTTATCTGGCGCAAGTAATACCTGTGATGATAAAATTTTAAAATTGATAAAACCTCTATCTAGATAAAAAGACCGCAGTGCTTCTAGAGATGCATCTAATGTGGCTTTTGAATATTGGTCTTTTTTATTAATATAACTCAAGAGACTAGAAGGCGCTAAAGGTAACTGAGCCAATAATTCATCCTGAGAAAAATGATGATTACCTGTAATTTTTATTGCTTTAATTCTTGAAACACGACCCTCAGAAATGCTAATCAAAATAGACACACGATTATCGGTCAATGGCTTCACAGACGTACTAATACGAGCATTATATTTACCACGTGCATTGTAACCTTGTTTTAATTGCTTAACGATATAGTCTAGAGAGGATTTTTGGTAAACACGGCCTTTAACCAAGCCATATTCTTTTAATAATTCTTTTAATTTATCAGTTGGGATAGCCTGATTGCCTTGAATATTAATTTCACCAATCGTAGCTCGTTCGATAACATTAATAATTAATACATTCCCTTTTTTTTCTAAGGTGACCGATTGAAAAAATCCAGTAGCATAAAGCGCTCGAATAATTTCTGCCGTGGAGTCAGAACTCAGTTCCTCGCCCACCTCCACAGGTAGATAGTTGAGCACGGTACCCACTGAGACTCTTTTTAAACCGATAACTTTAATATCTTCTACCACGAAGCGAGTATCTACTGCCCAAAGATTTGTTATTGTCATTATAAGGACCCATAAAACTAAAAATATCTTATGAGTTTTAACTCGCTTTATCATAATATCTACTATACCCATATTATTATTAATGATTTCCAAAACCAAAAGTGGAATCAATCTTATAAAAATTTTCCACGTGGCACACCGTTTTATCGAAAGATAGTCAATATGTCAACAGATATTTTAAATTGCCTGCTGTTCAGCTTAAGCCATCATTGATAAGACCTACTGTCATCAAACTTAGAATTAAAACGAAACTAATTAAAAATAGAAATTTCTTATATTTTTCTTTTTCGATAGCAGGAAAAAATTTACCGACTAATAATAACAAACATTGCCCGCCATCTAAAATAGGAATCGGAAATAAATTGATCATGCCAACACCTATACTCAGCCAAGATAAAAACAATAAATAAGCCTTAGTACTCATCGACCAAGCCTCTTGTGCGGTTCTAACCATCCCAACTGGCCCAGATACTTGCTTCAATACATCTTGAACCTGCCCCCATGAATGCAGCTGAAGAAGGCTTAATTTCCAAGTCATATTAAACGAGTCGTTGATTGCCTGCCACCATGTCGGTTGATTCAATTGAAACCATTGTGGAAAATCAGAAAACGGCAAGGCTGTTATACCCAATAAACCATAAGTTAGATGATTTCTAACCTGTTCTCCCAATCGAATGCTTAAACTTTGTTTTTGTCCATGTCTTATTATCTCTAAATTCACTGTTTTATTGGGATTTTGTTTAATCCATAAAGATAATTGATTTAAATCTTGAACCAAGTTTTCATTTATTTTTTTGATTTCATCTCCTACCAACAGACCTTGCTTCTGAGCAGGGGAATCTTTAGAAAATCCACCCACAATAGCAGGCATTGGGAAAATATAAGGCTCAAAGCCTAAAGTTTTAAAAAATAAATCCATACTTCTGGTAGCAGGCAATTCAACCGTCTTTCGCATGCCTTGGCTATCCTCGATGACGAGCAGATTGGCTTGTCTATGGTCTAAGGCCCTCTCTAGTTCTGGCCAAGAATGAATGGAGATATCATTACATCTTATGATTTGACTCCGAGAGGTTATACCTTTTTTTTCTAATACAGATTGAGGATAAACTTTGCCAATCGCCGCAATTGGCTCATAACGTTCCATCTTCATGACAAATACCATTAAAAACATAGCCAATATGACATTTGCAAAAGGTCCCGCAAGTAAAATACATATTTTTTTCCAGCGTCTTAAATCTTCGTAGCGATGATGATGCTGAAAGGATTTATCAGAGAATTTGACATACCCACCTAATAAAATCGGGGATAAGGTAAATTTTGTCAGATGTTTTTTAGAAGTCCAGGAAAGTAATGCAGGTCCAAATCCAATTGAGAATCGAGCAATCGCTACACGAAACAATCTGGCGACTAAAAAATGGCCTAGCTCATGAAAAACAATCATTAAAACCAGGCTCAATAAAAATACGACTGATAAAGACATATGAAAGGCTATCCCAAAAACTTCATGCCAAAATAAAATACCGGTATGGCTGCTAACAAACTATCTAAACGGTCTAATAAGCCACCATGACCTGGAATGAT
>DNMA01000135.1 GCA_003489505.1 Legionellales bacterium
ACGATGTTCTAAAATAATCGCTGGCAGCTCATATTGATGAGCCAAGGTTATTAATACCTCTTCAGCAGTAGAAGGTTGACCACTTGGCGTTTTCTCAATAATGGGCATTTGCATTTTTTCATAAAAAATTTCTGCCAATTGCTTAGGTGATTGTAAATTAAAAGGCGCTCCTGCTAGGCTCCAGGCATTTTGTTCCAGGTCTGCGAGTCTTTGTTTAAGAATTTCGCTTTGTTCTTGCAAAAGTCTCACATTAATCGCCACGCCAGTATATTCCATGTCAGCCAACACGGTCTCTAAAGGGATTTCAATTTCTTTTAGTAGTTTTTGTTCTTTTTCATTGAGTTTGTCTTTAAAGTATTGATGTAATAAATAGGTCAGCTGTACATCTTCACCGGAGTAATGAGCGGCTTTTTCAATCGCCACGTCAGCAAAAGGAATTTGTTTTGCGCCTTTGCCAGTGAGGTCTTCATAGGCAATAGAGTCTCGATGTAAATAAGTTTTTGCAAGGGTGCCTAAATCATGCCGATTGGAGGCACTACTTAAGACATAGGACTCCAACATGGTATCTGATTGAATCCCTTGAAGCGCAATATCATATTTTTTTAAGACATTCATATCGTATTTGAGATTTTGCCCAAGAATGGCTTGTTGGGGATTTTCCAAATAGGGTTTGAGTAAACTTAACGTCTCTGATAAAGAACAATTCTTGCCATGGGCATGGGCAATAGGAATATAAATGGAGTTTGTATCATTCGTGCATAAAGAGATACCTACGATTTCGGCACTTAAAGTATCCAAATTCGTGGTTTCTAAGTCTAGCACGAGCAATGTCGCCGGCATGACATGTTGTTTTAACCAGTTTTTGAGCTCAGAGAGCATAGAAATAATATGGGTCGCTGATAGTGTGCTCTGGTTAATCGATTCTTGAGAGGGGGCTTGTGCTTGAAATTGCACCTTTCTTATCCAAGTTTTAAACTCTAAATGACTGATGATGTCATACAATGATTCGGAGTTTTCTGGTAATGGATGCAGGCTATCTAAACTAAAAGGTAAGTCCAAATGACAATCGATGGTCACTAATTTTTTACTGAGTGGAAATTGCGAAATACTATTTCTTAAGCTCTCACCAATTTTCCCTGTAATTTCTTGGGCATGGTTTACTAAGTTATCCAAGGTTTGATAAGTTTGTAGCCATTTGGTAGCGGTTTTAGGACCGCATTTGGGAACCCCTGGAATATTGTCAACACTATCACCGGTGAGAGTGAGATAATCGATAAATTGCTTGGGTTTGATGCCATATTTTTCCTCAATACCAGCCTCATCTAACCATTGTTCAGACATGGAGTTATAAAGGCAGACATGAGAATTAACAATTTGCGCAAAGTCTTTATCACCTGTGGCAATGCAAACGGGAATGTTTTTATCAACGGCTTGTCGAGCCAAGGTGCCAAGCACATCATCAGCCTCAACGCCAGGAATTGCATAGACTTGAATCCCCATGGCTTCAAGGAGATGTACCAAAGGCTGATACTGTGATTTTAAATCTTCAGGTGTGGGGGCTCGATGGGCTTTATATTCAGGATAAATTTCATCTCTAAAGGTTTTACCTGGGGCATCAAAAATCACGGCAATATATTGTGGTTGATATTGAGCCATAATCTTTTTAACCATATTGGCGACACCATAGATAGCGCCAGTGGCTTGCCCCTTGCTATTAACTAAGGGCGGTAAAGCATGAAAGGCCCGATAAAAAAAAGACGAGCCATCGATTAATATACATGAAGTTGGGTGCATTATTGGATTTCTTCTGTTTGTTTACTGAGCTGTTCTTCTAGTTTTGCCACTTTATCTTGTAAAGTCTGAATGTGTTTTCGCATAAAAGGAATTCTTGTGGTTGAAAACTCTTGCTCTATCGCTTTATCCTTAGGACGAGCGGGGTTACCAAGGTAGGTTTGTCCTTTTTTAAGATGTTTTTTAGGAGGAACACCGGTTCTAGCCCCCAAGACTACTTCATCATCAATTTTGACATGATCACTCACACCAACATTGGCAGCAAACATCACATGATTGCCGGATTGGGTGCTCCCTGCAATACCTGTAAATGCACAAAGAATATTATGCTCCCCAAGTTTAACAGAGTGTGCTACTTGTACAAGATTATCAATTTTGGTGCCTTTACCCACTCGGGTGGTCCCCAGTGTGGCGCGGTCAACCACAGTATTTGCACCAATTTCAACATAGGGCTCAATCACCACATGACCCACATGAGGGATTTTATGATGCATGCCATTAAACATTTTATAGCCAAAACCATCTGAGCCAATTACTGTTCCCGAATGAATAATGACATGATGTTTTAAAATGGTTTTAGGATATAAAGTGACATGAGAATGAATTTCACAGCCTTCGCCAATTTCAGAATTTTGTCCCACTACCGCATGAGCATGAATCACGGTATTTTTACCAAGGATACAATGGTCTTCAATGACAGCAAAAGGACCAATGGTGACGCCTTCGCCTATCGATACATCTTTGCCGATATAGGCGCTGGGATGAATAGTTTTAGAAGGTTCTATGCTGGGGTAAAATACCTGCATTAATTCAACAAAAGCCAGTAAAGGATTTTGGAAAATAATAATGGGCTTGTTATAGCTTTCAGGTTCTTCGGTGACAATAACCGCTGCAGCTTCTGAAGCAAAAGCTAATTCTAGATTTTTGGGACCATCAGCAAAAATCAAATGATTGGGATACACTTCATCAAGTGAGGATAAGCCAATAATTGAGGTGTTGCCATCGCCTAGATAAGGGGCCTTTAATAAATCTGCAATTTGCGAAACGCTTAGCATATTTTTTCTCAGTAAATTGTAATGGAGTTATTATACTGAAAGAGTATGGGGCTGGCGATGTATAAATGAGAAATTTCTTAAAAGGATTTTTTAAAAAACTTCGGTGAAAGAGAGCTTCCAATAATCCGAGATATTGAGGGTTTGCATCCCTAAACGCTGATACCAGTTGAGGACAAAGGTATTGGTATTTTCAACATCAAGACATATTTGTTTTTGCCGACTATGTAATTGATGAATGATATGCATCAAAAGGTAATATCCATAACCGTTTTGTTGATATTGAGGTAAGATGGCGACATCACTGATTCGATACCATTTATTTTCTTGATTGATTTGAATAGCACCAATTACCTCATCAGCTTTTTTTAATAAATAAATATT
>DNMA01000159.1 GCA_003489505.1 Legionellales bacterium
TTAGAATAAGCACAACTTTATGAAATTGTATGTGTATGGAATGGATTCCATGGAAATTTTAGAACATAAAGATTTAACCCCTTTTGAGTATGCTTGCCATCTTGGAAATCTAACAAGCATTAAACTGATTTTGTCTCATCAAGAGCCTTATGAACAAAATCCTATTTATTTAAATGGCTTATTACTTTCTATCACCAGTCAGCAATTAGAAATCTTTCAGTACCTTATTGAACATCCATCGTATAGCTTCATTATTGATAAATACCGTCCTTTAATTATTCATCAAATTCAAGAAACAGGACTTTATCATTTACTCGATACATTTGAACATGTACTAGAACCCAATTACTTACATCAGCAAATTGAATTACCTCTTGAGGAATTTAAAAATCACAAAAATTTTGATGTACCCGAACAAATCGTTTTAAAAGATTTAAGTTGTTATTATCAGTCTTGTTTAGCCAATAAAACATTAAAACATCATCTCGATGACATACGTGAAAGACTCGCAAACCGCTACCAGCTTAACCCAATTGTGTATTCATTGGCTGATGGTGAGTCTTTATGTTTACCTTTAACTTATGAGTCTTTTATAGGATTAAAATTTCAATATAGCGAACATGATTTTCAATCCATGCAAAAAGCCTATTTAGCACACCCTACTCATAGTGCTTGGCGATTTCTTGAAACGAGTAATCATTGGAACCGACAAGCTAATTCGATATTTGCCTATCAACAAGATATTCAATGGTTATTCATTTTAATGTGGTTTACAGCTTATGATGAACAGTTAATTGATTTACAAACTATTCAAAGCATTGATGAAAGAGTTGATTTATTTATCAGTGAACTTGCCCAATTTCATCAAAATACACTTCATGCTGAACAATTAAAATATTTATTATTAAAATCTGTTCTCGGTCACCCACTCACCAAAACGCTGGACCAAAAAACATTAAAACTAGAACATCAAGAGTTTTTAAAGCAGCATTGGTTGCAACAATTAAACCAGTTTCATTTTGAGGAACTATTAAAAATTCAGTCCCAGTGGTCACAACAATTTGGTGAACTCAACAATCAGCTGAATCACTACAATCTAACAGAAATCGATAATCAGTTATTTGAAGAAGGTATGGCTAAAAAATGGGGCTCTCGTTGGTCAGATAACCTGTATATGATGAAACAATCGCGTCAACAACTCTTAAACCATCACCTATGTGTTCGATTTAGTTCAATTTTTTTGACTTGTTTGGATGCCGCTATTCAAAATTCTCAAGCCTCACATTTGAAACAATTTCATTTTTTCTATTCAGATTCAGAGTTGCCTGAAATTATCCACCATTCAAATCATCACCACAAAATCAATTAAGCCCATGAGCAAATGGTTTTGAGTACCATTATCAAATGGCGTTAAACCCGCCGATGTCACATAACGAATTTCTGGGCGTATTTTCCAAACATCAGCTAATAAATGAGTCCAACCTAAGGTCACGCCAATATATTGTGTCGCATAGCCGGTACGTTGTCCTTGAAAATCATTTAAATAATCTGCTCGAAAGGAGATGAGATTTCTTTCTGCAATACCGTATTCTAAATAATTCATCAATCCGATAGAACCAGAATAACCCGGAATAATCGGCCGCTCACCTAGCCCCCCTCCATAAGGTTCAATCGGTCCAAAAATGGAAGTACCGCCCAGACGGGCATTAAATTGATACTCATAGTAGCCTTCGGTTTGCATATATAAATGTTCATTAAATCGATGGGTCCAAATGCTATTGAACTGCTGTAAATTATCATGATCATTGCGGTATTGGCCATTATTTAATGAACTCACTCCAAATAAAACCGAGTCCATCTTACAAAGTGATATCCACTTTAAAAATCCCATAAAAGTAGGAATAGCAGAATCGCCCCAAGGTGCAATATCAGAACCTGAATGCAATCCGACAATAGATGACCACTGCTCATTGAGCATGGTATTGATATTGATTCCAAATTGGGTAAATGCGCTGACATTATAAGGAATGGAATGACTGACTAAATAATTATCTGTTGCCAATAAAGACTCTACATCGCCTCGTGCCTGATATCGACCAAGGGTCACTAAACTCCCCTGCCCCCAATCTGGCAAGTAAAACTCCATAAAAGCTTCTGGCATATCATAGCCATACAATAAGTTCTCTTGTAAAAGCTGCTGACTAAAAATTCCCTGCATGGTCGAAAATCGATAATCCGTTCCCCACCAGTTCACAATTTTAAAACCAAAATCTGCATGGTCTTTTTGTTGGGTATCCAGATGTTTTTGAAACACCAAACTCGACTGATTCATCTCCACTTGATTAGGTATTATCGCAAAACCACTTGGTAAATTGGAATGATTGGCATTACTTCCGTTATAACTGGGATTGACCCAACCATAGACTGATAAAAAATCTGGTTTTTCAGATAAAACATGATTGACCATAGAATTATCATGCTTATCTATTGCATAGCCCATATAGGTGCCTGGAAAATAATTTGCAAAACCATTATCTAATAAATTAATTGATTCATAAGCCCATAGTGAATAGGGCCAAAGTAAAAAAAAGAGATATTTTCTTAAAAGCATGCTAGAACCTTCATCCCATCAATGATAAAATTTTCAACATCTCATGATAATAATAATAAAAATATGATGTTTGTTGATGAACTCGAAACCTTGGCTAAATTAAAATTCAATTTAGATACCCTCAAACCCTTTCAACAAGCTATCATTTCTGATTTTATGCATGGCCATGATGTTTTAGTCATATCCCCCACGGGCTCTGGTAAGTCTCTTTGTTATCAACTACCTGCATTACTCTTACCCGGAACCTTTATCATCATCTCACCTTTAATTGCCTTGATGCAAGACCAAGTCGAAAAATTAAAATCTAAATCCATTGAAGCTGATTTTTTACATGCCGACTTAAGTAAAGAAGAACAAAACCAAATTTTTGCATCCATCAAAACGCAAAAAACCAAACTTTTATATGTCTCACCTGAAAGACTCTTACAAAACTTTTTTTTAAGCTTTCTTAAACAACAAAAAATTAGTGGCTTTGCCATTGATGAAGTGCATTGCATGCTGCAATGGGGTCAAGATTTTCGACCTGAATACCAAGGTTTATCAAAATTAAAAAAAATTTTTCCACGTATTCCAGTGATGGCTTTGACCGCTACGGCCAATCCAAAACATCAACAAAGCTTGATTGAGCAATTAAGCTTAAAAGCCAAAAAACACATCTACTCCATTCATCGCCGCAATATTCATTATCATGTCATCACAGAAGGCGATAGCAAAAACAATTTGGCCCATATCTGTAGTCAACACCCTCATCAATCCGGCATTGTGTATGCCGCCTCTAGACTTCGTGTTGAAAATATTTATGCTTTTCTAAAAAGCAAGGGTTTTGAAGTCCTTAAATATCATGCAGGTTTATCTGCAGAAGAAAAACAAAATCAATTGGCTTTATTTCAAAATAGCTCTCAAGCCATTATGGTTGCAACCATTGCTTTTGGAATGGGTGTGGATAAAAAAGATGTCCGCTATATTGTACATTTAGATACCCCAGGGCGACTGGACCAATTTGTCCAAGAAAGTGGACGTGTGGGTCGTGATGGCCAAGAAGCCCATAGTTATATCTTTTTTCAACCAGCGCCTTTTTTTCAATTTAATTTCTGGCGAATTCAAAAAGCTCAGGCTTTATTATTTCCTGAACTCATAGAGGATTTGAAAATGATGGCCAAATTTTTGAATTCTCAAACTTGTTTCAACAAATTTATCACTGATTTTTTTGAAGAGCAGGATAACCCTGATTGTGGGTATTGTAGTCGTTGTCAAAATCAATCAAAAGAGTCTGTTTCATCAGATGACTTTCTCAAAGTATTATCTTGTATCGCAAGACTTGAAGATGCAGCCACGAGTAAAGTTCTTATTGAGGTTTTACAAGGCCAACTCACAACGAGAACCCATGCTTATCAGGGATTATCCACTTTTGGTATTGGTCAAGAACAGTCCGTAAAATATTGGCTGGGTTTGATAGCTTTACTATTTTCCCATGATTGGATAAGTATTCGTCATCAAAGCACAATGAATTGGGTGTTAACGGCCAAAGCTAAAATGGCTATGAAGCATCGGAACTATGCTGACATTTTGAATCATCAGCCTCTCGAGCCTTTAATATAGCTTCATCAATATTTTCACTGAGGTCTTTTTCTCTCGAAAACAATTGTCTTAAAGTTTCTAAATACTTCAAAGCTTCCTGAGGACAATTTCTTTGTCGAGCTTCTGTGGCTAAAAGCATTAATGCATCAGGTTGATGAGGCTCTGAACGAATCACTTTTTTTAATATATGTCGGGCTAAGTCATTCAAATGACCTTCAGTATGCCAAATGGTTTCAACGTAAAATAGAGCTGTTTTGCTATCTGTGGGATTTAAGCGATAAGCTTGAAATAAAGCATCATGTGCATGCGTCCAATCAGCATCTGCGGCATAAAGTCTTCCCAATAAAAACCAAGCCTTGGCGTCATTTGGATAAAGTTGCACTCTTTGCTTTAATTTGTCGGTTAATTTTTCAATAGAGCGGGGATCTTTTAAAATCAATTGTGCTTTTTCAGTGGATTGCTTATCTT
>DNMA01000150.1 GCA_003489505.1 Legionellales bacterium
ATGCAGCGCAAACCCTTTATGAAAAAACATACACCAAAACATTTTGGCCCCTCCCCCAGTCTCTAAAGGATAAACCCCAGAGGTACAACGCTGGTCTTCTTTATTAAAAAATCGAAAGGTTCCGGTTAACGTCAAACAAGATTTGGCATGATTGTCGGAGCAAAAATCTGTTCCAGAAGCGATAGGGCCCCAATTGACCTGGGTGCCTTTTTCATTAAAAGCACCCCATGCCAATTTATTTTGATCCACAATAATTTGTTTTTCTGTCACAGGTAAGCTTGCTTCAAACGGTGAGAACGCTAAAACATCAGCATGCGCCAAATCATCAGGCACGGCAAGTGTTTTACCCGCCCAAAGTGAATTGTAGGTACGATTAATTTTTTGGACGATGTCACGTTGCTTTTCATCAGGAAATAAACTAGTCCATGATTGCCCTCCTGAGACTTTAATACAGTGGAAACCTTTGACATGACAAAGTCCCTCACTGTAATAAAGCGGAAAGCCTGCAGCGACTGCAAGACCTTGCCAAATCATTAAAAACCATCCTAATGTCGTTTTCACAATCCCTCTCGCGCTTCATGCGTATGATTTAAGCTTAACCGCAAGCGCATGCCTGTTCAAGCGCCATGCAAAAAAAGATTAAAAAAATAAAGTTTTTGACTATCTAAAAAATGTTTTTTGAGTTATTTTTTCCCCCTAATAAAAAAAATAACGGTGTAACACATATGCTATTTGCAGATAATGACAACCCTTTTGAACTTTATATCAATCATGCTAAAGATTTTTTACAAATGATTTGGGGGGAAATTCTTAAATTATGCCTACATATCCAAAATGGACTAAAGCATTTTTTTAATCCTACTCAACCTATATCAGCACCAATATTATCGCCAGTAGATTCTGGAAGCGCTGCAGCATCTGACCATCAAGATGATGAGAGTGCGATTTCGAATTCAGAAAGTGCTACTGCATTCGATCATCTAGATGATGCGAGTGCGAATGCGGATGTCGATGACAATGAGGTGCTAAGTGTACACAGTGAACTTGGGGAAGACGAAGATGATGTATCCTTACATTCCACAGGCAACGTTGTGGTCGAACAAGAGCCACTTCTGATTGAGAAAATAAACCCTAAATTGTTTTTTATCTTTTTAGGCATGATGGCTAAATTATTTTATATGTTTGTGACTGCTAACCAGGCCACTGAACAAACGCATCACTATCTCAGACCATAATAATCATCGAGCGGGGGCTCTGCCCCCCTCGTTAAACATTACGCCAAACAATATGTTTATAGACTAGATAATTACACAAAGAACCCCAGATCATCCCTACAAACATCATTAGGTTTTCATTGAATGGCGAAGGGCCTATCCATGCAATAGTCCACTTTAACCATTGAACTTGCAAAACAATCATCAGTATCTGATACAACATAAAAATCATCCCTTCACGCCCCATAATGCGGCTTAAAGAAAAGTTTTTTTTGCTAAAGGTCACACGCCCGTGAAAATAAAAATTATTGATAATGGCTAGCATGATAGCAAACATTAAAGCATGGCTCACCGACATAAAAGTTCTAAATAAATTAAAAAAACTAAATTGCACAATCGTGCCAGAAAAGCCTACCAGGCAAAGTTTAATATATTGTTTGATAAAAGCGATATTCATTCAGGATGGAAATGCTTAAAGATTCGAGTGGCTAAATCATAACTAATCCCAGGCACTTTCGCAATCTCATCTATCGAGGCTCGAGATAACTCCCGAATTCCACCAAAACTTTTTAATAATTGTCTTCTTCGAACATGTCCAATACCAGGCACAGTATCTAAACTGGATTCCAATACTTTCTTTTGTCTTTTTGCACGATGAAGGGTAATTGCGAAGCGATGCGCCTCATCACGAATATGTTGAATCAAATGCAATGCCTTGGAATCACGGGGAAGACTACATTCCTCATCTCGATGAACCAAAATTATTTTTTCCATACCCGCTTTTCGGGTCGGCCCCTTCGATACTCCTAAAACCAGCATCCCCTCCAAAATCAAGTCTTTTAAAACCTCAACAGCAACATTGACTTGCCCAACCCCTCCATCAATTAACACCAACTGTGGTCTTAATTGTGGCTCTTGTAAATAAAACTTCGAACGACGAAGAAGAACTTGACGCATTGCTGCATAATCATCGCCTGGTGTAATCCCTTCAATATTAAAACGCCGATAATCTTTTTTACTGGGCCCTTGATGATCAAAGACCACACAAGATGCAACGGTTTGTTGGCCTTGTGTATGACTGATATCAAAACACTCCATTCGTTGAATTTCAGCAATACCTAAAAACTCACTCAAGGCTTGATAGCGCTCTTGGATGGTTGACCATGATACTTGGTAATTTTTAATCGCTTGCTCTAAGTTTTGTATTGCAAAATCAAGCCAGTCTTTTTTTTGCCCCCGTTTTGGAACTTGTATGTGACAAGACCCTAAAAAAGACATCAACATTTCTGAGTCCTCAACGGCTTGGGTCGTCAAAATCAATTTTGGAATTTGCATCTGATGTTCAGAATAATAATAACTAATAAAATCCGAAAAGATTTCTTGCCAAATTCGTTGTGTGGACTCATACCAATTCATATTAGGAATTTTAGGGAAAAACACATCACTTGCAATGACTTTTCCTTCACGAACACTAACACGAATTAAACCGGCAAAACCTTGCGCAATGGCGATGGCAATAATATCCAATTCCCCTTGAATACAAATCATGGCTTGCTGTTCTTGCACCATTCGCAGGTTTTTAATTTTATCTCGCCAAATCGCTGCCTCTTCAAAGGCTAAGCGCTCAACGGCAACATCCATTTTCAATTGAAACTGCGCAAAAATATCTTGGGCTTTCCCTTGTAAAAACCGTTCTGTATCATTCACAGACTGCTGATAATCTTTTGCAGAAATGAGTTGTACACAAGGTGCACTGCAACGCTTAATCTGATATTGCAAACAAGGTCGACTGCGTCTTGCAAATTCCTGATCTGAACAATTTCTTAATTTGAAGATAGTTTGTAAAAGATTAATAGTTGCATAAACACTTCCTGCATTCGGATAAGGACCAAAATATAAGCCTTTTTCAGGTGTATTTTTTAAACGCTGAACTAGCATTTTTGGATAAGCATGCTCTTGTTGAATGAACAAATAAGGAAACGACTTATCATCTCGCATCAAGATGTTGTATTTGGGCTGAAGATTTTTAATTAAAGTACATTCCAGCAATAGAGCTTCTTTTTCACTGCGTGTAATGGTAATTTCAATGGAGTGGATTTGTTGAACCAGCGCTTTGGTTTTAGGGCTATCATGCTCTTTGACAAAATAACTTCGAACTCTTTTTTTTAGATTGGTCGCCTTGCCGATATATATCACATCCCCATGTTCATCTTTCATACGATAAACACCAGGTTGCTCAGTTAAATATTTAAGAGTGTTTTGAATTTCAGAGCTTAAGTCACTCGTTGGCTTCATCGGGGCGCTCAATAATAGAATGTTTAATCGCTAAATGTGTTAATTCCACATCATTTTTAACATTCAATTTAGCAAACATTCGATATCGATAACAGTTAATTGTTTTGGTACTTAAAAATAAACGTTTAGAAATTTCAGGAACGGGTAGGCCGCTGGTAATCATTAACATGACTTGCATTTCGCGCTCAGACAATTGCTCAAAAGGGGTTTCAGACACGGGGTCAAGGCTCTTAATGGCCAATTGCTGAGCCAATTGGGCGCTGAGGTATCTTTCACCTTGATAAACTTTACGAATCGCACCTGTCATTTCTTCAATACTGGATTCTTTGGACAAATAACCCATCGCTCCTAGTTGTAGTACTCGAGTCGGAAAAGGTTCGGCAGATAAGGCTGAAACGGCAATAATTTTAGATTTTGCTGAAGAGTTTTTTAAACGACGAATCACTTCCCAGCCATCAATGCCAGGCATTTTCATATCTAAGAGGATGACATCAGGACGATGAGATTTCACCATGGCTAGAGCTTCTTCTCCATTTTGCGCTTCACCCATCACTGAAATATCGTGAGTATCTTCTAATAAACGCCTAATGCCCATACGAACCAAAGCATGGTCATCGACAATAAGAACCTTTATCAAGTATAACTCCTAATACAACCCGGAAATGACCATAAAAGATACAAGGATATTATCAAGTCTCTTAACAATTGACAACAGAATTAATAAAGTTTATGTGAATTTTGAACATTTTCGCTCTCTTTTAGCGGATAAAGTGCTGGAAATTTACCCAACGATTTAGCACGTTCCAATATTTTTTTGAAATCTAAATGCACTAAATCAAATAAATCTTTAAAATCCTGAATCACATAATAGATATTTTGCAAAATATCTATGCGATATGGAGTCCGCAAAACACTGACTGGGTCAAAATATGCTCGCAAAGACTCATCACGTTCTAAACAACTTAAGGTTTCTGAATAAGAAGATAAAATTCCACCCCCATAGATGCGCATACCTTGAGGCGTTTGAATTAAACCAAATTCGACGGTAAACCAAAATAATCTTAAAAAAGCATTCCAATCTGAGGCCGGATAAGTTAAAGCAATTTTTGCATACTCTTGAACAAAATCGGCATAATGCTTAACGGTATACAAAGGAATATGACCAAAAAGTTCATGAAAAATATCAGGCTCTGTGATGTAATCAATGTCTTCCTCGAGCCGAATAAAAGTGGCTACAGGAAAATGCGCCTGACTAAGCAGCATGAAAAATTCTTCAGAAGAAATTGCACATTTAACAGGCTGAACCTGCCAATTTGAAAACTTTTTCAAACGTTCATTCACATCGGGCAATTGAGGAATACCCAAATGATTCAGTTCTAATTTTTTTAAACCTTCAATATATTCAGGAACTGCACGTCCTTCTACAATTTGAATTTGACGCTCATATAAGAATTTCCAGGTATCATGCTCTTGTGAAGAGTAATTCACATACCCTTTATCATCCCACTCATTTGATTCATAACGACTAACAAAGCCCATGATAACCTCCCTGACGATATTTAAAGGTTAGCATTGTTTACCCTCAAGCGCCAAGAGGATAAACTATACGAAATATTGATTTAATCAGATTTTTTGAGACTCTGTCGAAGTTTATCAATAGAAATTATTTGTTCTTTTGCCGTTCCTCGATTTTTATTCCCACGCCAGGCTTGACCATAAATGACTTCATAAGTTACTTGCTCTGCATGAATAGCTTGATGACTAGATAATCCTTGGGCTTTTAAAGTGGTTTCTAAAGACGTAGGGGAAGAATATTTTAAAACCAAATCTTCTCTATCCATGACCGGATCTGAAAAGCCTTCTTGAAGCAATAAATCGCCGATATCATGCAAATCATTTAAAGGAAGATTAAATGTTGTTTGACATTCTTTTAAAGTATCTGGGCCAAGACTTGAAAATAACAAACAGCCTTGGGGTTTTAAAACTCGATAACACTCATGAATTAAGAGCCTAAGCTCCTCTAAAGTATAAATCAATTGATTGGCAAAAATAAAATCCACAGACTCAGAGGCGAAAGGCATTTGTGCATGATGGGCTTGCAATAAAGGAAATGATTTGAACCAAGGCTTTTTGGTTTTAGCATATCGCAATGCATCCCATGAAGACTCCATGCCAAGGACTAAAGCTTTTGGATAATGCTTCTGCAAACCCAAAGTAGATAAACCTAGAGTCGTTTTTAAATCTAAAATCAGCTCGGGTTGCATTTTAAAATACTTTAATCGAGCGAACATACGTTGCAAAACTTCTTTTTGCATCACCGCATGTTTTTCAAAAAGTTTATTGTCAATTTTTTCAAAATCAAGCATGATAAGCCAGCCAACACTCATGATACGGAAATCAAAGAATGCTCAGTATAGCACATTGCTTCACACTACCTAGAATTTGTTTATTTTGTGATTTGCCTTACAAAAAAAACATGCCCATTTGCCCGGCATGTGAAAAAAAAATGACTCCCCTTCCAGCTCTTTGTTATTTTTGTAGTGAGCCCACACTCGATGCATCCTGCCATCTTTGTCTGGAATGCCAATATCAAGCTAGCAATATTCGAAGAATTTTTGTTTTTTAAGAATACAAAGAACCCTTAAGGACTTTAATTACTGATTTTAAATTTCACCATGGCTATGATTTGTTATCGTATCTCAGTGAATTATTTCTTTCACAATTACCAGAGGAAGCCAAACAAACCCAATGTTTAATTCCTGTTCCGCTTCATCGAAAAAAACAAGCTAAAAGAGGCTATCATCAAACCCATATGCTTGCAAAATCCCTGGGCAAAAAGTTAAACATTCCGGTGAGTCTCAGATATTGTCAAAAAATCATAGAAACCGCCTCCCAATCACAATTAAACCGCCAAGAAAGGCAGCAAAACTTGAAAGATGCTTTTCAATTTTTGAAACCCCCTTTTCAAAAAATCACTCTCATTGATGACATCATCACAACCGGTTCAACCATTCAAACCATGGCTCAAGGCTTTCAAAAGCTAGGGGTTGAACAGATTGATGTATGGTGTCTAGCTAAATCGATAAAATAAGTTTAAAGATTTTTCTAACCATGCCGATAATTTGCATATGAAGAGCAAAAAAGGAGCATTCAATGGAGATTATATTCCATGGTCAGCAGGACTGGCGTAAGACCCAAGAAAGCATTTTGGGAATTATCCAGATGTTACACGACCAGTATCATATCGCCCAACTTCGAGAAATCCATCTGAGCTTAACCCTCATGGATGATGAAGGTTTTGATGTGGAGCTGATTGATACAGAAACCCATGAATCTTATCGAGTCATGGAAGTTTTTCGTGATCATAAAGATTTTCAAAAGGTTCGACAATCGGCTCCTTTAACACTTATTGTGGATAATACAAAAAACGATTAAGTCTATTTTATTTGAATAATTTTCATGACATGATTATCTCTTACTCCAAGGATGAAGAGTCATATCATGTTAAATTCAAGTGAAATATCTTTACGTCGTGCTGTGGCTGTAGCTAGTAAACAAGCAGGTTCCAAAGGGAATATTGCTGAAACGATTCGTGAATCAGCGATGGGCCAAATGGAATTAATTCAACAAGCCCAAGGCTTTATGGGTGGCGTCAAAGATTCTAAAAATTTACAAGGCGCGGCCATTGGCATGGCCGTCCAAGGCTTAGAAATTGCGTATCATGTCTTATCCTCACAGATGCAAGAAGCAAAATTTATTCGAAAACAATTTGTGGAAGAATGCGAAAACAATATTGCCACGTTTACCCTCAATCATTCAAAAGAAATAGAAGATTTTTCCAAACATGAAAAAGCCATTGATAATTATTATCAAATACTCACCAAAGAATGCGGCTATTTTTTAAGTTATTTTGGCATTCAAGACCGCCCTGATGAAACCAATCCCAAAATTCATCGATTATCGATTTTACCTTTTTTTAAAATGAGTCAGGCTCTACAGCAAAAAAGTCTTGTGGCTAGTCAATTAGACCAACACCGCCAAGCTTGTTCTTTGTTTCTCAAAACCGCTCTCCCTACGATTGGATATAATGAAGATTACCGAAAAATCAATCGTATTTTTTTACAGCTTGAAGGTCTTTGGGAAAAAGAAAATTATCTCAATCGTTTTAAAGCCCCTAGATTTATTATCATTTCGCTAGCAAATTTATTATGGAACCTTTTATTTCCTGTAGATAATGATACTGGCATTCCATTAACGCTGGCGGAATGTGTCAATTTATGTTTAAAAGCAGAGTTATTTTTAAATCTTATCCTAGATAACACCCAAGAAAACTTTATTGATTGGATTGATGATTCACAACATAGCATTTACAGCTTTTTATTAAAAATTGAGCTTTATATTAAAGGCTTACACCAAGCCTTTGAATTTGAAAGATTACATGAAATTAATTTAACCGATGTCAGTAATAGTATGCACCGCGCCTTGCGTATCATGGCTAATAAAATCATGGAATTGATTTTCCAAAAAGGAAATGCTGCTGAAACACTCATGGGGCAATTAATGCTGATGGGTGAAATTGTGAATCAAAGTGCAGGCATCGTTGAAAAAACTTTTAAAAAAGATGAACGTCTACCTATTCCGGCTTTGAATAAAGTACCCAGTTCGACAATGGACCTCTTACTTTTATTTATTCATCAGCCACCACATTCTCGAACAAAAATCATCAATCGCTTAAAAACCTCCGCGAACGAAGCAAATCAAGAGCTCGGTAAAATATTAGAAAAATTTTATCAAGAATTCCTGAGCATTTTTGAAGAAAATGCCAAAAAATCATTTAAGAAAAAAAGTCTTCCCATGGATTTTCATTTATGGATTGGTAAGCGTTTTATTGCCCTGATTGTCATGATGATGGAGTGTTTTAATATCTTTGAGGATACACGTCCTTGCTCCTATCGATCTTCAGAGGAGAGTTTTCGTGATAAAGACCAAAGAGGCCAAATCATTGAAATTGCTGCAAGCTCTCACCCCAATCGATACTATGAATGGTCTTTATCTATTTTCTTAAAAAATAAAAGTAAGACCAGTGAAAATCTTGATCAATTACTACATGAGCAAAATAAAATGCTCATGATGACCAAGCTTCTTGACCAAGTTGGCTCGATGGTCTTAGAAAACCGTGTCTTTTTGCAACAGCCTGATTTTCAGGCCATGATTTTAGATTGTTTAAAAAAAATTGAGTTAGCCTATAAAGCCTTAAATGACCGGCTCAATGATGTTGAAACTCAAATGGCGATGGACCAACAAATTCAGCGTCATGAAAAACGTGTCATTCAACCGATGTTAGATGATTTAGAAGCTACTCTTGAATGCATTCAGCGCTCGATTTTACAAGTCAGCCAAGTCATTAGTGACCCAGGTTTTTCCGAACATGAAAAGCAGCAAATGCTTGAAAAGACAGCAGCCATCCAAGTGCAATTTCAAGCCTTGTTCCAGGATGGCTTTAATTTACCCACAAGCTTGCCTAGCTCACCTATAAGTGAAGCAAAAGAAAAACCCGGTTTATTAAAAAAACCGGTGTTCTTAACCCCTAAAAAAACTTTGGTAACACTTTTACAAAAATGTTTCGATGGCATGTCCCACTCAAGTAAACAAGGCATTAAAGGTGACTTATTAATCAAAATGAAGCTGCAAATAGAAAAACAAACGCAATTAAGTGATGAAGACTTAGCTGAGTGGATATTAGATCTCATCAATATTACCTCAGCACCTCGTTCTAATTTTTTATTTCAAGCCGCATACGGTCAAACTCGGTCAGCAAAAGTGCTTATCAAGGCCATTTTAAATCCAAGACTCAATCAAGATTTACCTTTAGCTGCTATTATTTTTAAAAATCCATGCATTGATATCAGCACACTCAATGAGAGCAAAGTACTTCAACAAATTCATCTTCTTAAGCAAGAAAACAGTTGGAGCAATATGGCTGAACAACTAGAAACCGAACCGGGTTTCTAGTTCAGGATTTTTTCATAGCTTTTTGTTTAAAAGGCTACCGATCACCCTACAAATAGGGTAAAATATGCTTTTAAAATCAACATTGGAATTGTATTTTGTTAGTTGTTTGCGGCTTAAATCAACAAACACCTTTAGAATTTCGAGAAAAGATTGCCATTCATTCTGCCAATCTAGCAACGTGTCTTTTCGAAATTCAGCAATTACCCGGTGTGCAAGAATGCATGGCCTTATCGACTTGTCATCGTACTGAGATTTATGCAGTGGTGAATAACCCTGACTCTCTCATCCATTGGTGGCATACCCACCATCAAATGATTTGGCCTCAATTAAAAGAACACTTCTATTGTTATCAACAGCAAGATGCCATTACCCATTCACTTCGAGTCGCCTGCGGCCTAGACTCCATGCTCATTGGTGAACCACAAATTCTAGGCCAATTAAAACAAGCCTATCAAGAAGCCCTAGAACTCAAGTTTGCAAAAAATCGTTTGATGCATTGGTTTGATTTTGTTTTTCAAATGACTAAAAAAATCCGTACGCAATGCGGCATTAATCAATTGCCTGTATCGGTTGCCTCGGTTGCAGTCGATAGCATCCAAAACCATCTCGGTGACATAAAAGATAATAAAGTATTAATTATTGGTTCTGGCGATACAGCAAGACTTTCTGCCATTCACCTCCAAGAAAAAGGCTGCTGGGATTTCATGGTGACCAGTCGCCATTTAGAACACGCAAAAGGTCTTGCAGACCAACTCCATGGCAAAGCCTTTGTTGTTACTGAATTAAATGATTATATGCATCTAGCTGATATTGTAGTCACAGCAACCAGCTGTCCGTTGCCTTTTATTACGCAACAATCCATGGAGCAGACTTTAGCTAAACGCCAAAATAAAAGTATGATTTTAGTGGATTTAGCAGTCCCCAGAGATATTGAGCCAGATGTTGCAAAACTTGCAGCTGTCAAATTAATTAACATTGACAATCTTAAAGAAATTCAAGAAAAAAACCAATCCAAACGCCAAGAAGCTGGCGTCATTGCTGAAAAAATGATTCTTGAAGCGCTCGAAGTTTACTATCAAAAATCTAAAACTAAAAAAGCGCAAAACTTAATCTGTGATTATCGCACTTATATGCAAAACTTAGCTCAAGAAGAAGTTAAAAGAGCTCATCAAAAATTAGCCTCAGGCCAATGCCAATTTCAAGTCATTGAAGAACTTTCTGAACGCTTATTACAAAAACTAATGCATCAACCGACCATTGGCCTACAAAAAGCAGCCATTGATGACCGTCATGATGTTTTAGAAGTTGCCCAGTATTTATTTAATCATCAGCCCAAAGAGACCGAGATTTCATGAAAGCCAGTTTATTAGAAAAATTTATTCAAATGTCTGAACGTTTGGAAGAACTCCAAATGTTACTCAGTGATGCTGAAACCATTAAATCAGCCACTAAATTTCAACAACTTTCTAAAGAATTCGCTCAATTGGACCCGATTGTTGAACGTTTTAAAAAATTTCAAAGCCTGCAGCAAGAGTGGGATGAAATCCAAGCTTGGCTTCAAGATGATGATAAAGAACTCAAACAACTGGCGGAACAAGAATATCCTTTCGTCAAACAAAAATTAGAAGAAATTGAAGAAATCTTGCAATGGGATTTAATTCCACAAGACCCTAATGATGAAAAAAATGTTTACTTGGAAGTTCGTGCCGGAACAGGTGGTGATGAGGCGGCAATTTTTGCTGGCGATTTATTCCGCATGTACAGCCGCTACGCTGAAACTCAAGGCTGGCAATTGGAAATTTTAAATATGCATCATGGGGAACATGGGGGGTTTAAAGAGGTCATTGCCCAAATCAGTGGAGCCAACGTCTATGGCCATTTAAAATTTGAATCTGGCACTCATCGCGTACAACGTGTACCACAGACTGAATCTCAAGGCCGTGTTCATACCTCTGCTTGTACAGTAGCTATCTTACCTGAACTTGATGAAATCAATGCCATCACCATCAGCCCCGATGACTTACGTGTCGATACCTTCCGGGCATCAGGTGCCGGTGGTCAGCACGTCAATAAAACCGATTCGGCTATTCGCATCACCCATATTCCATCAGGCATGGTGGTAGAATGCCAAGATGAACGTTCACAACATAAAAACCGTGCAAAAGCCATGGCTTTATTACAAGCACGTTTACTGGATGCAGAACAAAGTAAACAAAGAGAGTCACAAGCGCAAACTCGAAAAATGTTGGTCGGTAGTGGTGACCGTTCCGAACGAATTCGAACCTATAACTATCCTCAAGGCCGTTTAACTGAGCACCGTATTAACTTAACCATCTATCAATTGGCAGATGTCATGGAAGGTCACCTCGACTCAGTGATTCAACCCTTAAGAAAAGAACATCAGGCCAATTTACTAGCCGACTTTTCATCGCAATTGTGATGAATATTGAAGAGGCTTTGAAAGATGCAGAGCAAGCTTTAAGCTCCTGTAGTGATTCAGCAAGGCTTGATGCTGAGCTTTTACTTTCTCATACCCTAGCCTGTCAAAGAACCTATTTGTACGCACACAGCAAAGATTTGCTCTCTGAAAGTTATGAGCATACCTTTCGTGAATGGATTGAACTGAGAAAAAAATCTATTCCCATTGCCTATCTTTTAGGTGAAAAAGAATTTTGGTCTTTGAAGCTCAAACTGAGCACTAAAACATTAATTCCAAGACCAGCAACAGAAAGTATCATTGAACATATCCTCCAACTTCCCTTACCGCCTCAAGCCCGAATCTGTGATTTAGGAACAGGAAGTGGTGCTATTGCTTTAAGTCTTGGCAAAGAGCGCCCCAATTGGCATATCACTGCAACCGATATTCAAGCCAATGCCTTAAGTATCGCATCAGCGAATGCCAAACATTATCAATTAGAAAATATTCAATTTCTTTGGAGCGATTGGTTTGACAAACTCCCTCAAAAGCAATTTGATATCATTGTCAGTAACCCACCCTATATTGATGCCAAAGACCCCCATCTATTTCAAGGTGATGTGCAATATGAACCCATGAAATCTTTGGTTAGCCCCGAGCAAGGTTTTGCAGACTTATTTCATTTGATTCAAACGGCAAAACAACATCTTCACCCTCAAGGCTTTATCATTTTAGAGCACGGCTACCAACAACAAGAAATTCTTTTAGAGGCTTTTGCCCAGGCAGGATTTTCTGATGTGCGAGGCTATCGAGATCATGAAGGTCTACCTCGCTTTTGCGTAGGACAAAAAAATGAACAAACTTCAACTTGATTTTTTTAAGCGTCCAACAGAAATTGTTGCTGAAGAACTCATCGGCAAAATCATGATGATTCATGGGAA
This sequence comes from Legionellales bacterium, assembly GCA_003489505.1. Lineage (GTDB taxonomy): Bacteria > Pseudomonadota > Gammaproteobacteria > Legionellales > Legionellaceae > UBA2653. The sequence goes on from DNMA01000150.1 coordinate 12,879, forward strand.
ATCCTGCCTTGTCACTGAAACAGAGGCCTACAAGGGCGATGAAGACCCCGCCTCTCACGCATTTAAAGGCCCCACTGAACGTTCTGCTATCATGTTTGGGCCTTGTGCACGTTTATATATTTATCTTATATACGGCATGTATCATTGCATGAATATTGTCGCACACGAAAAAGGCCAAGCAGGCGCTGTCTTGATTCGAGGTTTACAGCTGCCCAACATTCACCTCAACGGCCCCGGAAAAATTTGTAAATATTTTCAAATTGATAGACAGCTTAATCATTACGATATTTGCCAAAGTGATGATATTTATATCATTTCGCATGAAACACCTTTAGAGGTCATCGCCACACCTAGAATTGGCATCAAAAAAGGCCATGATAAATTGTGGCGTTTTATTCAAACCTAGCGCTTTTTGTTCTCTTCATATAAGATATAAAAATCTGTTAAAACTCTTTAGAAATGTCACATTTTATTAACGGTGTTTGTCAAGATAGTTGTCGCATTAATAAGAGCTTTCGTTATTTTCAACAGGAAATAATAAACTATAAATTTTTTCCTCGGTCCACTCATCACTTAGAGGCCATACTAATCCTGCAGCTTTTGCACGACTTAAATAATTACTAACGCTGCCGGGACTAATATTCAGACGTCTAGCAATTTCACGATTACCTACTCCTTCGCTCTTCAACTTTAAAACATTTTTAATCTTACGCATCGACATTTTCTCCGTTGGCATTATTTATCCTTTTTTATTATTAAAAATAAAAAGATATTACGGTTTTATCTTTGCGTCGCTTTTATAAATTTTTTCTTTAAAGTGATCACGATGAATCGGAATTGGTGATCAACATCATCGGAATAGGCACCCTTTAACTGAAACATTTAAAATAACTTTATCTTCATAATTTAAACTCACATCTAAAATACTTAATCTGAATAACATGCTTTCTTTTTTAAATCCTCGATACAAATTTTTAAAAATTTGAGTCAAGTGTAATGGGTAATATCTTTTTAAAGCAAACATTTCAATATTCCTCAAAAGCTTTTCGTATTTCCTGCTTTGTAAGATTATGGACTAAACAAACAGATAAAAGGATAGCTGCTTTTTGCGGCGATAATTGTGAAGCACAAATAAATCCATATCGATCATCGTAAGACGCATCTTTATTAGAAAGAAAAAAACCTGCGCGCGAACAACGTATTAAAGTAAAATTCTTTTTTTCAACTGCTTGTTGTAATAACATGCTTATTTCTTTAGTTTGATATCCTTTCCCAAACCCTGCACTTATCAAACCCTCAATCTTACTGTCATAAACAAGATAATTAATATAATCAAGATCCATTCCCAAATGAGAATACAAAATGGCTATCTTAGGGTATCTAGACATCCTCTTTACAGAAAAATTAGTATCATAAGAGTTTAAAATGGGACGCATCATTTGATGGAAAACATCACCGATAATATAACCGATGACACCTAATCCATCATTTGAAAAATTTTCTGCTAAACCCGGTTTGGTTTTTGTGGCCCATTTTGCTGAAACAACCGTGTCATTAAAAGTAATAAGCACGCCCAAATTTTGAGCATTATCATGCTGAGCAATTACCAAGGCATTGTATAAATTTTTTTTACCATCATAAACTAAATGATTTTGAGGGAAGTAAGAACCAGTGAAAACAATCGTCTTTGGCGTTTTAACAACCAAGTCTATGAAATATGCAATATCTTCAAGAGCGTTTGTACCAACTGAAATAACAGCACCAAAAGTTTCATTATCATCAACAAGCGCCTGAATTTTTTTAGCTAAATCTAAGAGTTCATCAGTAGATAGTTCATGACTGATTTTATTTGAGAAAAATTGGTATTGAATTTGAATATTTGTGAAAGGAGGAAATTCATTAATAAATGAAGAAATAGAGTCTCCTGTTTTATTATAAAATTCATCAGTATTTTTAGAAGAAAAACTTGAAATAGTCCCTCCAACATCCAATACAGCTAAGGTTTTCATTATTTTCTCCATAAATTAATGAAATTATTTTATAAAAAATGAAAATTGCATTTCAATATTTTTGAAATTCCATTAATGTTTGATTGTCTTGCATGGCGATCATAACAGTATAAATTAAGTATTTTAATAAGAAATGTTATATATCATTTGTAAGACTTTTCTTAAATTATTGTAAGAAATTAGTTAAAAAATATATTTTTTCTTTGCATTTCTAACTATAACTCGTTAACAATTTTTTTTAAACTTAACAATTTTAATTTTTTAGATAAATTTATACTTGCTTATGGAGTATGCTTTATCAATAAGCAATGATTGAAAAATAATTACAATCACTTTTATGTAACAGCATTATTAATTAATTTTATTCTTGACTGTGGATTTAATACCCCACCCTCCCCTTCTATGATTTTCTGCAAATCCCATA
>DNMA01000122.1 GCA_003489505.1 Legionellales bacterium
TGGAGATAACTTCTAAGTTTTCTTGAATATGTTTAGGTGATTTATCTAACCAGCCCCATGAATTAAAAGAGTTATATAAAACAAAGGCTTTTACATCATATCCTAACTGTACTAAAGTTTCTGTTAAATGTGACCCAATAAACCCATCTGCACCTGTGACTAAAACTTTCAAAGTTATCTCCATCTAACCTAATACATTACAACCCATGCATACATTTTAATTTGCATAAAAAATACCATATTTTTGATCATGCATAAAGAAACTTGTTACATATCAAAGCAAATATTTTGCGCCCTGAAAAAAATATGAAATTATTGCGAACAACCTCGCATATCAATTTCCCAAATATCGATGACCCTATCATTGTTCAACACAAAAAATTGATCATATAAATTAATCGTTGGGTCACAATGAGGGACAATCATCTCAATGATTTCCCCCAATTTAAGCTGCTCTACCCCCACCCCAAAAATTTTTCCATGCTCATCACCAAAGCCACCCCAACTGTATTCAAGATTGGGATGACTGATAATTTGTGGACAATGTTGTGCATCAACATAAATTGATTTGGTGCCGGCATCAACAGTGACATGCCCTTTCTGATTTTTACTGAGGACTGACGTTATTAAAGTCATCGCATGCTTGAAATCTATGAATTGCTCGGGATGTTTGATGGAGCCAATTTTGGCATACTCCACATCCATTACCGCATAAGAACCGGGCTGAATTTCTGTCACTTGTGCTTCAACATCAATGTCATAAGTTCCGGTGCCAGTGCCCGTTAAAATCAAGGCATTTAATCCTGTCTCCAAAAAAGTCTGACGCATTTGTGCAGCTTTTTTCATCACCGTTAGTGATAAGTTTTTTCTTTCTGCAAAATCTTGAACATGTTGCAAATGTCCGGCATAACATTGAATCCCTTGCAAAGAAAGTCCTTTGAATTCATGAATTAACTTTGCAAACTCTAGGGCATTTTCAAAGCTTACTCCGGTTCTACCAATTCCCCCATCGATATCTACTAAAACCTTGATGACTAGCTGATTTTCAAGCGCCAAATGATTCAATGCTTTTGCATTTTCAATATGGTCAAGCACTAAAATCAATTCTTTAGCTTTTTTTATACACGATAATAAACGAGGAAATTTTGCAGGCGATACCACAGGAGAGGTCAATAAAATACTTTGAATCTCAGAATCAATTAATACCTCTGCTTCGGATAACTTAGCAGCTGAAATACCTATTGCTCCTGAAGCCTCCTGCAAGAGCGCAATTTTAGAGCATTTGTGGGTTTTACAATGTGGGCGAATATGAACGCTGTGACTTATCCCAAAAGCATTCATTTTCTGAATATTGTCTTTGAGTTTATCAAAATCAATGATTAAAGCCGGGGTATCTAGTTCGTTTTTATGTTTTCCAATCCATTGTGAATTCATGCATCTGACTCTTAAATATCTTTATGGGGTAAAAGATTTCTAAGAGTTCATCATAACATTTTTACCACCCAGACTATAGTTCTACTAGTCAATCTCTGTCATATTTTGATCAGCCGATGAATTGGAAGAGGTTGAAGAACTGCTATCAGTATCCTCATCATCTGAATCATCGCTGTCATCAGAGCCACTTTCTATCATCAAATCAGAGTTATCCTGCTGACGATCAGAAGCGGCTTCTGTATCACCAAAAACTGCAGCTTTTTCAATATCAAGGGTATCGATCACGGTATCCTCCTCAGAGCCTTTTGCAAAACTATGAGAGGAAAAAAACATGATAGCTAAAAACAGGACTGGTAATAATGGTTTCATCGCTCAAAACTCCCTTTGATTTAAACCTCTTGTTTTGAGTATAGATAGGTGATGAAGTGATGTCAAAAATTAAAACCCCATGCCCAAGTCATTCTAATGGGTCAAAAAATTGATTAACTGTAATAAAAAACCAAAAACACGATTAGACTCCAAATGATTTTTTAAGTACTCCTGTCCTGAGCTACCCCCCGTCCCAATTTTATGACCTATCATTCTTTGTACCATCAAATAATGATGATATCGCCATAGGCAAATCAATTCATCAATATCCATCAAATTTTTCAAAAATTGATAAACAGCAGAAAACTCCTCCTGCTCTTGGTGTAAAAAAATATACAAAGCCACAAAACCCACTTGAGCTTGTACACTATCGGCTTGTTCATACCATTGCTGAAAACAAATTAAATTTTCCTGCAGCTGAGCCTGCTGTAGATTTTTTTCCTGCACCGACAAAAAAGTATTTTCTTGAATGAGCTTTGATTCTTTGGCGAAAGCTACTTGTATTTTTTGATAATAACTTAACCAAAAATTCTTACTCTTTTCTTTGGTATAAGGTAAATGCGCCAGAAATTCATTTAATTGCTGTAAAAGACTTTTTTCTTGGCCAGAGGCTTTTAAAACAGCAAAGTCATGCTCATTGAGCCGGTAATGCGGACAGCCTTGCGCATGCAAAATAGGCAAGCCCAGTAATTGTTCTAAAAGACGAAATTGTAGACTTTGAAAGCCTGAAGCCGGAATGAGATTATCTCGAAATTCTAAAAAAGCCATCGGTGTCATGGTTTCTAAAATATCGATTTGCTCGACCAGTAGATGTAAAATCTTTTTACAACGCTCTAGTCTTCCATTGATGATAGCAAATGCTTGATTTAACCCTTTTTGGGGCTCAATCTTTTCACGCACTGAGTTTAATT
>DNMA01000024.1 GCA_003489505.1 Legionellales bacterium
CCAATTAAACTTGAATCAATCCCACCACTGACATATGCAGCAATGGGAACATCTGCACGCAAATGCATGCGAATGGATTCATCTAACAATTCTGATAATTTTAAATTACACATCTCTTCTGAAATAGAGTTATCCACTTCAAAATTAGCATCCCAATATCGCCAAATACGTTTGCCATTTGAGTTTAAAACCATCGCATGCGCAGGCTCTAATTGCTCAACCCCTTCAAATAAGGTCTGAGAACCCAAAGAATACTGAAATGTCATATATTCTGTAAACCCTTTGGAATTTGTAGTAATTAATGGTAAAAAAGGCAAAAGTGCTTTAGGTTCGGATGCAAAATAAAATACATCATTGATTTCAGAAAAATAAAAAGGCTTAATGCCAAAATGATCGCGAGCACAAAACAATTGCTCTCCATCCCATATCGCAAAACTAAACATCCCTTTTAAGTGTTTTACACAATCCATACCATACACAGCATATGCAGCTAAAATCACTTCGGTATCGGATGCTGTATAAAAATCCCAGCGACTTGAAAGAGATTGCCTTAACTCAATATGATTATAAATTTCACCATTAAACGTAATAACAAACCCATTTTGACCTACCATGGGTTGACTCGCATGCTCACTTAAATCAATGATACTTAGACGCTGGTGTGCAAGACCCATATTTTTTTTTGGGTTCAACCAAATCCCTTGACCATCAGGACCACGATGCTGTAAAAGACGATTCATCATTTTTAATGATGAATCAAGAGCGAGGATCCCCTCATTTTTAAAATGAAACAATCCAGCTATACCACACATTTTTAATCCTTAAATATTTTTATAAAAAAATTATATTCCATCAAGATTGCATTAGTAAATCTATAATTTTGAAACTTGTTTGCCCATCACCATAAGGATTAAATCCTTTATTTCCTATCTTCAAATATTGATAAGCATTCAAAATTGCTGAAGCAGATGCCCCAACCAATTGATTCCAACCAAGCTCGATTGTTTCTACCCATTCAGTTTCATCTCGTAAAGTGATACAAGGCACCTGATAAAAGAACGCCTCTTTTTGTACTCCACCAGAATCTGTTAAAATTGCTTTGGAATGTTTTTGTAAAGTAACTAAATCCAAATAAGACAGCGGATTTAAGACATCTATATTTTTTAAATAATCTTGTAGTTGATACTGATCGATAAATTTTAAAGTTCGAGGATGAATTGGAAAAACTACTCGAATATTCTGAGATAATTCATTTAAAGCCATTAAAATATTTTCTAAGCGATTTTTATCATCTGTATTTTCAGCACGGTGGCAAGTTACTAATAAATAGTTTTCTTTTTCTAAATTTAATTGTGCAAATATTGAAGAATTTCCATCTACGATTTGACCATAAAATAAAGCCACGTCATACATGACATCCCCAACCAAATGCACTCCTTTTTCGATTCCTTCATTTCTTAAATGATTTACTGCCACTTGGGTAGGGCACAATAAGTAAGTTGATAAATGATCAGTTAATACTCGATTGATTTCTTCGGGCATCTGACGGTTAAATGAACGAAGTCCTGCTTCAACATGAGCCACAGGAATATGGAGTTTCGATGCAGCAAGCCCTCCTGCTAATGTAGAATTAGTATCGCCATAAACTAAAACTTGATCTGGCTTTTCAGAAACTAAAACGTCTTCAATACCTTCTAGCATTCTTCCTGTCATCCTACCATGTGAGGCTCCTCCAATATTTAAAAAATATTTTGGCTTAGGAATTCTCAACTCTTCAAAAAAAATATCAGACATATTAGCGTCAAAATGCTGTCCTGTATGCACAATGATTTCATCAATATCTGAACTATAATGATTTTGAATACAACGAGAAATCGCTGACGCTTTAATGAATTGAGGTCTTGCCCCCACAATAGTTAAAATTTTCACAAAATCTGTCCTTGAAAGCCACCTCGATTATAAGATAAAGATTATATCCCAGCTTGTTCAATAATCATTTCAGCAAATGCAAAAGAACTGGTGAAAGCTGGAGAGATTGCATTTAAAATATGAATAGAAGAATCTGTTTTTTGAAAAATATAATCCATCTCTAATGACTTATTTTTTTTATTCATTAACTGAGGCCGAATACCTGCTTTAGAGCATTTTTCCAAGTCTTTAATCTTTAAGCTTGGTAATAACTTTTGAGCATCCTTAAAAAACAATTGTTTAATATATTTTTGAAACTCTTGAGTCGCTAGTTTTCTAAAATCATGTTGATTAAAACATAAAAGCTTCATAATTTGATAAGATAAATCAAAAGTTTCTTGAACTCTTAATCCTTTAAATCCATGATAATTTTCTCGACCAAAAGCCGGAATTGCAGTAGGTCCTACATATACATCGCCATTTAAGGCACGTGTAAAATGAACCCCTAAGAAAGGCTTCGACGGATTTGGTATAGGATAAATATTTGAACGAACCTTAAATGCTGACTGATTAGCTAGTTTGTAATAAATTCCTTTAAAAGGTAACAAAGTATAATCTTGCGCCAACCCCTCTTTCTTTGCGAGTTGATCAGCATAAGCTCCTGCACAATTAAATAAAAATTGATAAGAAATTTTTCCTTTAGAAGTCATTAATTGCTTAGCTTTTGATTGAATGTCTAATACTTTTGTATTTAATGAAAATGTTACTCCTAAGGACTGTAATATCTTTACCAACTTTTCTAAAACATCCTTGATATCAATCACAGCAGTAGTCGGGCAATATATTGATTTACTTGCAGGTCTTGCATAGGGTTCTAATTCCAAGAGCTGTTTTTCATCAAGCCACTGAGCAGGAATTTTGTTTTGTATCGCATTATTCATTAATGAATCTAATGTAGAAAATTGATTTGCAGAATGTGGTATTAAAACCTTACCTCCGCAAAAAACTCTAATATTATGTTCAACGGCAAACTGTTTTAATTTTTCCGACCCTATTCGACAAACTTTAGCTTTTAAAGTATCTTTGGGATAAAAGATTCCTGAGTGTAAAACGCCACTATTTCTTCCGCTAGCATGAAGACCAATTTGAGCTTCTTTTTCAAGAATGACAATTTTGACTTTTGGATTTCGAAGGATTAATTCATACGCTAAGCTTAATCCTATAATTCCTGAACCAATAATTGCAAAGTCAAAACTATTATTTTCCATTGCAGTTTACCTCAATAAATCCTAATAAAAACATTATATAGATAGGATGACTATGTTAAAATAAAAAACTTAAATCCTTTTCAAAATTAATGCCAGTTGCATTGCAAGATTATCAAACTGCGTTTGCCGGTATAAACCCAAACGCCTAAATTTAATAATGTTTTTAGGAAAGCAATGTTTTCTTAATCCCAAAAATTCCTCAACAATGTTTTGATTCTCAGGACTTAAAACATGTGCATAATTATTCAAAGCATTTAAATTAGCTGTATTCCAGTTTAAAAAGCGCCCTTTCAAAAGCTCTTTCATGCGAAATAATCGCGCCATAAAACCTATATTGGAACCAATTAAATTTTTTGCATGCTGTCGATAATCCATACTTGGCATGGGAGAATAAATCACATCCCCTTGCGCTCCAGTAACTATTAAATAGGTCCACCAATCATGAGAAACGATTTGATTCATTTGAGGCGTATTTTTA
>DNMA01000002.1 GCA_003489505.1 Legionellales bacterium
ACTGGGCAGAAAAAATAGATATTTGTACATGATTAAAATTAAAAAAAGTTGAATACCTATTAAGCTTGGCATTCAACTTTAGAGAAATCAAGAAAAAAGTGTGATAAGAGATTTAAACACTACCCTACTTGAAAACGATACCTATTATCAACTTCTGGGTCCTCAACATGATATTGAGCACGTTTTGTTTGAATCATCTCATTGGTAATTTCACTGCTGGGCGAGGGAAAACTCATAATATCAGTACGGACACCATCATTCCCATGACTAGACAAAACTAAGGATAAAATTGATAAAGCCAGACTCTGATTCATTGCTGTAGAAATATTTGTACCTCTTGGTGAAACAGCTCTGCTGATGGTTAAAGTATCGTCTGCTTCATTAATCACATACTGAAGACGTTCAGTATGTGAATTGTCATACGTACCCCAAAGATAAGTGTTTTCTTCTATCATTGCGTTAACCTGTTCTCGGTTGACAATATCAAATACGATAGCTGGGGCTTGACCATTTATTTCTGATCTGACTACATGGTTTAAAGCAATATCATGTTCTGTTAATAACATCTGGTGTGCTCCTAAAGATTGAATCGACTCAAACATGTTAACAGTTGTATAAATATTTGTCAATATGTATTTTTTATTGGTTAATCGATTTTTTTGTATCAATAACTCATTGAGCCGCGGATGTATTCGCTAGCTTTCATTGAGTTTTTTTTAGATAATAAACGATTATTATAATTTGTAAAAGGAAGCGATAATGCGCCCAAGCCAAAGAGAAACCCATCAACTTCGTTCCATTGATATTCAAAGAAATTATACACCTTATGCAGAAGGCTCGGTATTGGTCTCTTTTGGTCAAACTAAAGTGTTGTGTACCGCAACAGTTAGTGATGGTGTTCCACGTTTTTTAAAAGGTAAAAATCAAGGTTGGGTGACCGCTGAATACGGAATGTTACCCAGAGCGACTCATACTCGAACAGAACGCGAGTCAGCCAAAGGTAAACAAGGTGGCAGAACTTTAGAAATTCAGCGTTTAATCGGTCGTTCTTTACGCGCTTGTGTTGATTTAAAATATTTAGGTGACCACACTATTACCATTGACTGCGATGTGATTCAAGCAGATGGGGGCACAAGAACTGCGGCAATTACTGGCGCATGTGTGGCTTTATATGATGCCATTCAATGGATGCATCAAAATGAAAAAATTCGAAAAAAACCAAACTTTAGCTGGATTGCAGCGGTATCAGTAGGTATTTATCGTCAGCAAGTGGTTCTGGATTTAGATTATGCAGAAGATGTGGTTGCAGAAACTGATATGAATATCATCATGAATGAGCAGGGACGTTTTATTGAATTACAAGGTACTGCTGAAGATGGAAGTTTTGACCAAGAGCATCTGCTAGAGATGATAACGCTTGCTAAGGCAGGAATTACCGATTTAATTGCCAAACAAAAAGCGTCGATTGAATAATGTCCTTAGAAAGTCAAATCCAAGCACTGCAGCAGATACTGAATGATTCAGTGAGTTTGCTTGCAGTCAGTAAGACACAATCGATTGAAAACATACAGCAGGCTTATTTTGCAGGGATTCGTCATTTTGGTGAAAATTATTTAAATGAAGCCCAAGAAAAAATCTTGGCTTTAAAACATTTAGACTGCCAGTGGCATTACATCGGTTTAATTCAAACTAAAAAATGTAAAAAACTGGCAGAGCTTTTTGATTGGGTACAAACGGTATGTTCTGAAAGTATTGCCCAAGAATTGAATCGTTGTAATGAATTACTAGCGAAAAGACAAAATATTTTAATTCAAGTGAAAGTCTTGCCTGATGAAAATAAAGCTGGCTGTAGTTTTTCCCAATGTTTAGAATTGATGGAAAAAATTAAGGATTTACCCCATTTAAGACTTCGAGGGTTGATGTGTATTTTGCCCTTAGGTTTAGATGAGCAAGCGCAATACCATTCTTTTGCATCCTTAAAGAAGTTTTTTGATGAATGTAATGAAAGTCTGGATGAGCCGATGGATACATTATCGATGGGAATGAGTGATGATTATTTAGTAGCACTTCGAGCCGGTAGTAATATGATTCGTTTAGGTCGAGTAATTTTTGGAGAACGCCTTTGAATATTCGCATGATTGGCTATGGTCGTTTGGCTAAAGCATTGGCCTCACAATGGGTAAAAACCCATCGCGTGATGGTATCGTCTCCCAGTCAGATTCATGCATGTTTAGAAAATGGCATTGAAACAAGAAATTGTAATTTGAAAGATTTAGAAGATGCCGATGTCATTATTTTAGCTGTTAAACCTGCAAAACTGACTGAGGTAATGATTGAATTATCAGCAGTTATTCCAAAAGATACCTTAATCATTTCTCTTGCAGCAGGAGTGACCTTAGCGCATCTTAAAAATATTTGCCCAACACATCTTCCTATCATTCGAGCGATGCCTAATATCAATGCGCAAGTTCAAGCTTCAGCAACTTTATTATTAAAAGACAATCCGCTTAGTCAAAAACATATGCAAATCGTTGAAACGCTTTTTTTAAGTCTAGGGAGTATTGATTGGGCTTTAAATGATGATGCACTTGATATTGGAACCATTTTAGCTGGGAGTGGTCCTGCTTATGTATTTTATTTGATGGAAGCTTTGCAGCAATCTGCTATGCATTTAGGCATGAGTGAGGATTTGGCCAAAAAACTGATTGTGCAAACTTTTCTAGGTTCTGCAAAACTTGCACATGAAAAAGATATTTGTTTTCAAGATTTTATTGCACAAGTAGCATCTCCGCAGGGCACAACGGCTGCAGCGCTTGAAGTGATGAAAAGCCAAGAGATTCCGAAATCTTTAGATAAGGCTATTCAAGCTGCCTGGCAAAGGATATTAAGCCTTAGGGCATAGCCAATTCCAGAAACGTATACAAGTACATCCAACATCATCTTCTTCGTCAAAGTGATTATAATTATCATCTGGCGTGTTGGTATTTTGGTTTTCAACCACTAAATCACTTAAATCTACACTATCGAGATCAAAACTTAAGTCTAATTCTTTTAGATCAGATGCTTTTTCATCGGGTTCTTTGGAGTCAAAAAAACCTGAAAAGGAGGGTTTTTTCTTTAGCGCTTCAATGATAGGGTTTTGGGTATTCATCGTTAAATTTGATTAATCAATAAGCTCTGATTGTATCATAGAAAGTCAATTTGTAACGAACTGTTCATCAAAAAGACCTGAACCATTTCTTTGGGGGGGATATTTTTTTCGAAGTAAGACGGTTGGATTATTTTTTTAATGAATCATCCATTCTTCATATCATTTTCTATAGCTCTATCAAAAATAAATAAATTCAGAAATTGGGTTTAAAGTTTATGCAATTTAGGGTATCATTCAGTCTTTTATTTTTTAGGTAAACACCATGCATAGCATGACGGCTTTTTCCCGAATTCAATCGTCTTTTGAGCCCTATGAACTGACGTGGGAAATCAAAACAGTCAATCATCGTTTTCTGGATATTTTTTTTCGTTTACCTGAATCGATGCGGTTTTTAGAGCCTCATTTACGTCAATTGATTTCACAAAAATTAAGTCGTGGAAGAGTTGAAGTGAGTTTACAATTAAAAGCTTTTCAATCGCAATCATTACCACGTCTGAATCAGCATCTTTTAAATGAACTGATTAATTTATCCACTGAAATTGCTGATAAATATCAAATTCCAAATGATTTTGGCGTTCATTCTTGTTTAACTTGGCCTAATATTTGGGAAAATAATGATACGGGTTCTCAAGAAGTCTTAAAAGAAAAATGTTTAGAGTCTTTTGATGCGGCTATCGATGAACTCTTGATGTTCAGAAATCAAGAAGGTCAAGCCATCGCTTTCTTGTTAAAAGAGCGAGTTGAGGGGATTCAAAAGCATTTAAAATTAATTAAATCTGAATTAATCAACGAACCACAGCGATTACGTGATAAAATAAAATCTAAAATGGAACTTTTAGTTCCTGGTGTGGTCGACGAACAACGATTAGAGCAAGAGCTAGCTCTGTTATTGATGCGTTTAGATATCGCTGAAGAAATCGATAGATTAGAAACGCATCTGATTGAAATGAATAAGGCAATTGAAAACAAAGGGGCTATTGGCAGACGATTGGACTTTTTAATCCAGGAATTGCATAGAGAAACCAATACTATCAGTTCCAAAACAGATTCAAAATCAATTAGTTATCATAGCATTGAGATAAAAGTTTTAATTGAACAAATGCGTGAGCAAATTCAAAATGTCGAATGAAAAATTAAATACCGGTCAATTGTTTATTGTTGCAGCCCCATCTGGTGGTGGTAAAACAAGTTTGGTTAATCGCTTAATTCAAAGCATGTCTTCCATTGAATTATCGATTTCTCATACCACAAGACCCGTGCGTCCAAAAGAAAAGCATGGTAAAGATTATTTTTTTGTGGACACCGCTGAATTTGAATCGATGATTGCTCAAAATGATTTTATTGAGTATGCCAAGGTGTTTGGAAATTTCTATGGCACATCCAAAAAACAAATTGAAGAACGTCTACATCAGGGGATTGATGTGGTCTTAGATATTGATTGGCAGGGCGCTCAACAAATTCGTCAAACCTATCCATCAGCAATTAGTATTTTTTTATTGCCCCCATCCTTGCAAGCTCTGCGTGAGCGTTTGGAAAATCGACAGCAAGATAACCAAGATATTATTGAAAAGAGAATGCAGCAAGCCCAAACAGAACTTGAGCATTATCAAGAGTTTGGTTACCTGATTGTGAATGAAGAGTTTGATTTAGCATTATCTCAGTTGAAATCAATTGTTACTGCTGAACGTTTAAAAAAGAAGATACAAATGTTACGGCAACGTAAATTACTATCTTTCTTGCTAGCAAGTGGTTAAAATATAAGTAATGTTTTTACATGAAGAGGTGAAAAATGGCACGTGTAACTGTTGAAGATTGTTTAGAAAATGTAGAAAATCGTTTTGAGTTGGTAATGGTCGCTGCAAAACGTGCTCGTGAATTAGCGGTTAGTGGTGTGGAACCCATGGTTGAATGGGAAAATGACAAACCTACCGTAGTTGCTTTACGTGAAGTTGCTGCAGGCTTTGTATCTGCTGATATTCTTGACCAAGACTAAAATCGACTGTTAATTTAAAAAAGGATGAGCTTGGTGGATTATTTTACCGAGTTATTAGAAAAGGAACTAGAAAGTTATCTGAGTCCTGAGCATGTAGAATCTTGTCGGCAAGCTTATGTACTTGCTAAAGATGCGCATGCAAGTCAAATGCGTCGTTCGGGTGAGCCTTATATTTCTCATCCGGTTGGTGCTGCCAAAATTCTAGCTGAAATGCGCCTGGATTATCAATCCATTATGGCGACTTTGTTGCATGATGTCTTTGAAGATACCAATATCAAACGCGAAACGCTTTTGCAAAAATTTGGTCCTGAAGTCACTGCTTTAGTCGATGGGGTGACAAAGCTTACCCAAATTAAGTTTGAAAATAAGGCAGAAGCGCAAGCGGAAAATTTTAGAAAAATGGTATTGGCCATGGTCAAAGATATTCGCGTGATCGTGGTGAAACTAGCTGATAGATTGCATAATATGCAAACTTTAGGCGCAATGCCTGCTGTAAAAACCAAAAGAATAGCTCGCGAGACTTTAGAAATTTATGCCCCTATTGCCAATCGTTTGGGGATGCATCAATTGTATACCCAATTAGAAGATTTAAGTTTTCAAGCCCTTTACCCCATGCGATTTCGTGTGATTAAAAACATGGTGGATAAAAGTAAGGCCCATCGCTTAGAGCTAACTAAAAAAGTAGAGCAAGATTTGACAATTTCGCTTCAAGCTTTAGGTATTCCATTTAATCGAATATATGGCCGTCAAAAACATTATTACGGCATTTATCGAAAAATGAAAAAGAAAAAGTCTTCTTTGGCTGAAATCACAGATGTATTTGCTTTTCGTATCATTACACCGAGCATTGATGCTTGTTATCGAATTTTAGGCGTTCTACATCAAACCTATAAACCTTTGCCTAACCGTTTTAAAGACTACATTGGCATTCCAAAAGTTAATGGTTATCAATCATTACATACCAGCCTTTTTGGCCCTTATGGTGTCCCTTTGGAAGTACAAATTCGTACTGATGAAATGGATAAAGTTGCAGAGCGGGGGATTGCGGCACATTTGATTTATAAATCAGAAGGAATTGAAATCAATGAAGCGCAAATGCGTGCCAGAGAATGGGTGCAGCGCTTAATGGATATGCAAAGAACCACCGGGAACTCTTTAGAATTTATTGAGAATGTTAAAGTTGATTTATTCCCTGATGAAATTTATGTATTTACACCGAAAGGGCATATTTTAGAGCTCCCAAAAGGGGCTACACCTGTTGATTTTGCTTATAGTATTCATTCAGGAATTGGTAATACTTGCGTGGCCTCAAAAGTGAATCGTCGATTAGTGCCCTTGAGCATGCCATTGGTGACTGGCCAAACTGTAGAAATTATTACTGCACCCACTGCAAAACCCAATCCGGCCTGGTTAAATTTTGTGGTAACAGGAAAGGCTCGAGCAAATATTCGAAGCTTTTTAAAATTACAACATCAAGCAGAATCTGTTGCGATGGGGATGCGAATGATGGAACAAGCCCTTGAGCAATGGGAAACTAAGCTTGGCCAAGTTCCACAAGAATCCTGGCAAGCACTATTGCAAGATTTAAGCCTCAAATCCCAAGAAGATGTTTTTTATGCAATTGGTAAGGGCCAACAAATGCCGATGGTGATTGCAAAACGATTAGTATCTTCTTTAAAAACAGGGGTATTTGAAAGCAATCAATCATTAGAGCCTCTGGCGATTAAAGGTACTGAAGGCATGGCTTTGGCTTTTGCAGAGTGTTGTCAACCCATTCCTGGGGACCCTATTTGTGGAGTGTTAAGAGAAGGTCAGAGTATTTTGGTGCATACCACAGATTGTTCAGTTTTGTGTAAATCTAAAATGGACCCCAATACTATTATTTCTTTGGCATGGGATGAGCATGTCACAGGCGAGTATTGGGTGGAAATTGCCGTTGAGGTTGCCAATGAAAGAGGAGTGCTTGCAAGTCTTGCAGCCGCTTTTGCTGAATCCGATTCCAATATTGCAGATATCCATATTGATCCCAAAGATGGGCGGCACAACTATTTAATTTTTACAGTTAGCGTTAAAAATCGTACACATCTTGCCAAAGTGATGCGGCGATTAAGAGCGATTAAATCGGTATTGCGTTTGAGTCGCAAATTAAAAGGTCATATTTAATGAAAAAAGTTATTCAATCAGCGCATGCCCCAAAAGCCATAGGCCCTTATAGCCAGGCGATTCAAGTGGGTGATATTGTTTTTATTTCAGGGCAAATTCCGCTTTCTCCAGAAACCGGTCAATTATGTAGTTCAGAAATTGCAGTGCAAGCTCATCAGGTACTTAAAAATTTACAAGCTATTTGCCAAGAGGCAGGCGGTGGCTTACAAGATATCGTAAAATTAACCATCTATTTAATTGATTTAAGCCATTTTGAAACTCTCAATCACATCATGCAGGAATACTTTCAAGCCCCATATCCTGCGCGAGTGACTTTGGGGGTGGCCAGTCTTCCTCGTCAGTCATTGATTGAAATTGAAGCGATAATGGCTCATGGAGTATCGTTGTCAGTATGAGTTTATTAATTAGTTTAAATCACGCCAACCTTCTTCAAGCAGGCCAAGAAATTCTTCAAGATACCAGTATCCAAATTCATCACAAGCAGCGTTATGCGCTCATTGGTCGAAATGGGGCTGGAAAATCTACCTTCATGCGGGTTTTATCCAAAGAGCTCAATTTAGATGCCGGCGCTATCCATTTTCAAAAAGGTATCATCATTTCTTGTTTGCCACAGGACTTAAGTATTTCTTATGGAAATACGGTATTAGAAGATATTTTTCATCGTGTAAAAGCTCAAAATGGTTTTCATACCAACGTACAACTCCAGGATTTTGTTATCAATGGACAGCAGGTAGATTTAATTCCTGAACGTTATGATGAATTACATTTGTTAAATTTTATCAATGAACTCAATCCTTTATTGGAAGTCATGCAACTCCATCCAGCCAATACCTGGCAGAGTCTTTCAGGTGGTATGAAAAGACGATGTGCTTTAGTTGCAGCAATTCTAGTTCATCCTGATGTTTTATTATTGGATGAGCCAACTAACCATCTCGATATTCAAGCGATATTATGGTTGGAAAATTATTTAAAAAATTTCAATGGGGCCGTGGTTTTTGTGACCCACGACAGAGTGTTTTTGAAAAATGTGGCCACACATATTGTGGCTTTAGGTTATGGTCAGTTAAAACTCTATGACGATGGCTATGAAGCTTATTTAAATCAACGTGCTGCAGAGTTGGCAGAAGAAGAAAATGAAAGTAATCGTATGCAACAGCGCCTCCAACAAGAAGAGCATTGGCTGCAGAGAGGGGTGACCGCCAGACGTAAAAGAAATCAAGGTCGTTTAAAAGCGTTGATGGACTTAAGAAAACAAGTCACTGAAAGACAAAAGGATTTTGGGGCGCCCAGTCAATGGGGCTCTCAAGTCATTCGTGCAGGTCGAGTCTTGATGGCCGCTGAACATGTTGGTTTTTCTTATGAAAATAAAAAAATCATTGAAGACTTTTCTTTCTTAATGATGCGTGGTGATAAGATTGGTATAGTGGGTCCTAACGGCTGTGGTAAAACCACTTTAGCGAGAATTTTACTCGGTGAAATCACGCCGCATCAGGGTAAAGTGCAATTTGGTGCTACCATGGAGCCAATTTATTTTGATCAATTGCAAACCCGTTTGAGCCTTGATCAATCGGTGATGTATAACGTCGCCGATGGTGCTGAATATGTTGAGCTGGCTGAAGGTAAGGTACATGTGGCCGGTTATTTGAAAGATTTTTTATTTATGCCTGATCAATTACAACGCCAAGTCAGTACCTTATCGGGTGGTGAAAAGCAGCGTTTAATGTTAGCCCGTTGTTTGGCTGAAAAAGGCAATATGATGGTATTTGATGAGCCGAGCAATGATTTAGATTTAGAAAGTCTTGAGCAATTGGCTAATCTTTTAGTGCAATATTCAGGAACTTTTATTCTCATCAGTCATGATAGAGCATTAATTGAAGATTGTGTCACGCGATTAATTGTCTGGGAATCACCAGGTGTTTTTCGTGAAATTTTACCTTCAAGTTGGCAAGCACAAACGCTGACGGAAGAAAAAAAACCGATTGAAAAACCATTACCAAAGCCTCAAGAAAGCCAAACGAAATTAAATTATGCCGAACAAAAAGAATTGTTAAAATTACCTGATGATATTGCTAAAGTTGAAGAAAAAATTGCAAAGATTCATGAAAAAATGGCAGAGGCGGATTTTTACCAACAATCCCCAGAATTGATTGCGAAAACTCAAAAAGAATGTGAAGATTATGAAAATAAGCTTCACATGTTATATGATAGATGGGAAGCACTAGAACAAATGAAAGGATGAGCATTATCATATGGCAGTCTTATTCGTTATCGTATTGATTTTTTACATCTTTTTTCGACAAGAAGTTGCTAACTTGTTTAAAAAAATAGAAAAGTCACATCCTTTTTGGATGATATTTCTCATTCTATTTTTAATGTCCTATCTAAGTTGGTATAACCATAACGCAATTTTAAGTTTTGTAGATTTTATATATTATAATGTGACGAAACTACAAAATACTATTGCCAAAATGGTTCGTCACTTGTTTCCACGTTCCGCTTCAATTGATATCTTTAATTTAATTGTACGGGCTTTAATCTTTGGCCTATTACTTTATTTTCCAGAGCATTATCAAAAAAAATATACCAGCTTGGTGTATCAAGCGCAGGTAACGGCCGTAAGAGGCGTTTGTTATTTTCTTCTATTAATTCTTGTCATGGTTTTTGCAGCAGCCAATTTGTAATTTTGATAACATTGGTATACATTTTAACATGTAGTACTTTCTTATTTTTATTTTTATAAGGATAATCAAAATGAAATAATTATTAAGTGCAGTCGCTTTCTCTTCTTTTGCTATTGGCAATCTTCTTAAGCCACATCATCGTGATTGCTCTTACTCCCCAAAATCTTGTGGACCTCTTCAAGAGTTAAAATTAGTTGGTAACAATTGTGAATGCAAATGTAAAGGTCATTTGGTTATGAATGAAAAGACTCAACATTGTGAGAAAGGTTTAATTGGTATACACAGCCGGAAAACATTGGGGAACTAAGTAAATTAATTTC
>DNMA01000064.1 GCA_003489505.1 Legionellales bacterium
GTGACATACAAACCATCTTTTTTCGCTTCAATTTTTGTGGCTTTTGTTTTTAGGCAGAACTCAATACCTTTTTTCTGCATACGTTTTTGTAAAACGCTGACTAAATCACTGTCAGCAGAAGGAATGAGTTGATCCATAAATTCAACAACGGTGACTTCAGCGCCTAATGCACGGTAAACGGTAGCCATTTCCAAGCCAATAATACCGCCACCTAATACCATTAAATGACCTTTGATATCACGCAGTTCTAATGCACCTGTTGAACTAAAAATTCTTGGGTCTTCAGGAATAAATGGGAATGTCACTGATTCACTACCAGCTGCAATAATTGCTTGTTCAAAACGAACGGTTTGTTGGCCTTCAGCTGTTTGAATTTCAACACTATTGGGGCCTGAGAATTGAGCGGTACCTTGAATGACTGTGACTTGTCTTTGTTTAGCTAACATTGACAATCCGCCAGTTAATTTTTTAACCACTAGGTCTTTAGATTCTTTTAATTTTTTTGCATCTATTTTTACTGGGCCAAATTCAATACCTAGACTGCCCATTTCTTTGGTTTCGTCTAAAACTTGAGCGGTATGCAATAGTGCTTTAGAGGGTATACAACCAACGTTTAAGCAAACACCACCTAAAGATGCAAATTTTTCGACTAAAACAACTTTTTTACCTAAGTCGGCAGCACGAAAAGCGGCAGTGTAGCCACCAGGACCACTACCGATAACAATTATTTCAGTTTGAATTTCAGAACTCATAATTTTTCCTTACATATTAAAGCATGATTTTGCGAATATCGCTGAGTAATTCGGATAAATAACGGGTAAAACGCGCACCTTGCGCACCATCAATGACACGATGATCATATGATAGTGATAGAGGGAGCATTAAACGCGGAACAAAATTATTATTTTGGAATACAGGCTTCATGGAAGATTTAGAAACACCTAAAATAGCAACTTCAGGATGGTTCACAATCGGTGTAAAGGCTGTGCCTCCAATACCACCTAGACTTGAAATGGTAAATGTACCACCACTCATATCACTGGGTAATAAAGCTTTTTTGCGAGCTTTTTGGCTTAATTCAGCCATGGCTTGAGCAATTTCTTTGATGGATAATTTTTCCACATTCTTGATGACCGGAACCACTAGACCTTGTGGGGTATCGACAGCAATACCGATATTAATAAATTTCTTCAAAATCAAAGTTTGGCCATCAGATGACAATGAGGAGTTGAATTCAGGGAATTGAATTAAGGCTCTGCTCACTGCTTTGGTAATAAACGCAAGAATAGTGAGTTTAATTCCTTCAGCTTCTAATAAACTGCTTTGTTGCTTTCTAAACGATTCTAAATCAGTAATATCTGTTTCATCAAATTGAGTCACATGCGGAATTTGTAACCAAGAGCGATGTAGATTTTGTCCACTGAGCTTTTTAATTTTACTTAATTCTTGTTTTTCAATGTCGCCAAATTGAGAAAAGTCAATTTCAGGTGCACTTGGGAGAGAAAATCCAGATGAGGTTTGCGTTGAAGCTGGCTGTTGTAAACGAGTTTTCACATATTGCTCAACGTCTTCAATTTGAATACGTGCTTTTTTACCAGTACCATTGACTTGTTTGAGATCAACACCTAAAACACGCGCCAATCTTCTTACAGCAGGACCTGCAAGAATTCCGGCATTCGATGATGGTATATGTTCTACAGGATTAGGCATGGATTTGCTGAGCTCTTCTTGAGGTGCTGCAACGGGTGTTGTTTCAAGCTTAGGCGCTTCAACTAAAGGTGCAGATGACTTCGTTGTGCTCAGGGTTAAAATGGCAGATCCTTTATTAACCTTATCACCAATTTTGACCATTATTGATTGAACGGTACCTTCTCTATCAGATGGAATTTCCATACTGGCTTTATCTGATTCTAGGGTAATCAAGGGCGTATCTACTTGAATGGAATCGCCAACTTTAACTAAAATTTCAATTACATCCACATCATTGGTACTGCCAATATCAGGAATATTGATAGTTTCTTCATGGGAGGCTCTTGCAACTTGCGGTGCAGGAGTTGGCGTTGGCGATGCTGGTGCTTCTTTTGCAACTTCAACAGCGGCTGGTTTTTCAGCCATGCCTTCGAGCGTTAAAATCACATCACCCATTTGAACTTTATCACCAATTTTCACCTGAATTGATTTGACCACACCTGCTTGAGATGAAGGAATTTCCATACTGGCTTTATCAGATTCTAAAGTAATCAATGGAGTATCCACATTAATGGTATCTCCAATTTTAACCAGAATTTCAATGACATCTACTGCGTTGGTGCTGCCGATGTCAGGGACCTTTATCAATTGTTCCATAGAATTCTGTCCTTTTCTTATTGTGTAATCGGATTAGGTTTATGTGGATTGATGCCATATTTTTCGATAGCTTCCTGAAGTTTCTTTTTAGGTAATGTACCTTGTTTAACTAAGCTATCGATGGCAGCAAGAACGATAAAATGCGCATTGACTTCAAAGAAATAGCGTAAACGTTCACGAGTATCGCTTCGACCAAAACCATCTGTACCTAAGGTGATGTATTCGCGATTTGCAATGAATGGTCGAATTTGTTCGGCAACAATTCGCATATAGTCAGTTGCAGCAATAATCGGGCCTTTTGTCTCAGACAATTGACTGCTGACATAGGCTGTTTTTAGATTATTTTGTGCATGCATGCGATTATGTCTTTCTACATCTAAACCATCACGACGAAGTTCACTAAAGCTTGTGACACTCCAGACATCAGCACTTACACCAAAGTCATCATTTAATAATTGTTTTGCTTTTTCTACTTCACGTAAGATGGTTCCACTACCTAAAAGTTGAACGCATGGACGCTCGTCTTTTGGACCACTTTCGAGTAAGTACATGCCTTTAATAATGCCTTCTTCTGCGCCTTTTGGCATGGTAGGGTGTTCGTAGTTTTCATTCATGA
Organism: Legionellales bacterium; assembly: GCA_003489505.1. GTDB lineage: Bacteria > Pseudomonadota > Gammaproteobacteria > Legionellales > Legionellaceae > UBA2653. The sequence continues at coordinate 2,963 of DNMA01000064.1, forward strand.
CGGTGATGTAATAATAAACTGACTCATTATCACCGTACATGCGTTTGAGGCCATTTTGAATAATGACGGCTAACTCATAGGCATAAGTGGGGTCATAAGCTACACAGTTAGGAATGGTTGATGCCATTAATAAACTATGACCATCTTGGTGTTGCAAGCCTTCACCTGCTAATGTTGTGCGGCCAGCAGTTCCACCTAATAAAAAGCCTTTTGCTCGCATGTCGCCTGCTGCCCAAGCGAGGTCACCAATTCTTTGGAAGCCAAACATGGAGTAGTAAATATAGAATGGAATCATGGCGACGCGATGAGAGCTATAGGATGTTGCAGCAGCAATCCAAGAGCAGAATGCACCGGCTTCGTTAATCCCTTCTTCTAAAATTTGCCCATTTTTCTCTTCACGGTAATACATCACTTGTTCGCGATCAACTGGGGTATAGAGCTGACCAACGGGTGAGTAAATGCCGATTTGTCTAAAGAGGCCTTCCATGCCAAAGGTACGACATTCGTCTGGAACGATAGGCACAATTCTTTGGCCTATACTCTTATCTTTTAAAAGAATAGATAAAATTCTAACAAAAGCCATGGTGGTAGACATCTCACGACCAGATGAATCGCCTAAAAGCGCTTCAAAGGTATTAAGTTCAGGAATATCAAGTTTTTCGATATCATTGACACGTGTTGGTAAGAAACCACCCAATCGTTCTCTTTGTTGCATGAGATACTTCATCTCTGGGCTATCTGGAGAAGGTTTATAGAATGGGATATTAGGTAATTCTTCATCAGTAATAGGAATACTAAAACGGTCTCTGAATTCAGCCAATTGCTCAACAGTCATTTTTTTCTGTTGGTGAGTGATATTCATTCCTTCACCAGCAGAGCCCATACCATAGCCTTTTACAGTTTTGGGTAAAATCACCACAGGTGAGCCTTTGTGAGCAACAGCTTCTGCATATGCTGCAAAAACTTTTTGTGGGTCATGACCGCCACGATTGAGATGCCAAATTTCATCATCAGTCATGTGTGAAACCATTTCTAGAAGCTCAGGATATTTTCCAAAGAAATTTTTGCGTATATATGCGCCATCGTTAGCTGTGTATGATTGATATTCTCCATCCACGCATTCTGCCATTCTTTTTTGCAGTAATTGATGCTTGTCTTTTGCAAACAGAGCATCCCAACGGCTGCCCCATACCACTTTAATGACTTTCCAGCCTGCGCCATGGAAGATACCTTCAAGTTCTTGAATGATTTTACCATTGCCGCGAACAGGGCCATCTAGGCGTTGTAAATTACAGTTGATAACAAAAATCAAGTTATCTAATTTTTCACGAGCGGCAATAGACAAAGCACCTAAAGATTCAGGTTCATCGGTTTCACCATCACCAAGATAAGCCCAAACTTTACGATCTTCATTTTTGAGTAAACCTCTATTTTCGAGGTATTTCATAAAGCGTGCTTGATAAATAGCTTGCAGTGGTCCAAGCCCCATCGAAACCGTTGGAAATTGCCAAAAATTTGGCATCAGCCAAGGATGAGGGTAGGAAGATAAACCATCGACTTCAACTTCTTGACGGAAGTTTTCTAATTGTTCTTCGCTCAGTCTTCCTTCTAAGAAGGCTCTAGCATAAATTCCTGGAGACGAGTGGCCCTGAAAGTAAACCAAGTCGCCATTGTGTTCTTCATTTTGTGCTTTATAAAAATAGTTAAAGCCAATTTCGTATAAGACGGCCGCAGAAGCGTAGCTTGCAATATGACCACCGAGTTCAGGGGCGTATTTGCCAGTGCGTAAAACCATTGCAACAGCATTCCAGCGAATAATCGCTTTTAAACGATAAAAGACGCCTTCATCATTGGGCATTTGTTTTTCATGATGAGGTAGAAT
>DNMA01000119.1 GCA_003489505.1 Legionellales bacterium
TTACTACCGAGATCCGGATTTTGTATTTTACATAGTGTATAACATTTATTGTAATTAACTGAAACAGGACAATTATCATGAGATTTTTTCCAGCAAAACTAACTAAAGATTTTGTTCAAGTGGGTTTGTTATTAGTAGCGCCGCAATTAACTAGTTTATATTTAACGCATGAACTGCATAAAAAAAATATCATGCCTGGACAACAAAATAATCATGATAAGAATCAACCGCCATCACCTATGCGCAGATTGTTATAATTCAAGAGCTGGGTAAGTAGTGTTCAAGAGTTACTCACAGAAAAGATGAGTAACTCGCCCAATCCTTAATATGTTGGTATGAGATTTATTCTTTTGAAAATATGCATGTAAAATGTCCAGGTTCATCCTCTTCAGTGCCTTGAAAAGAGCGCCCATTGACCTCTACTGTCAGTTTTTTATAAGTTCAGCGAAATAATATCTGCTAACATGGGAAATATAGAGTTGGCTCTCATGCTGGTTTCAACAACATGGATAGAGAGCTTATTCGTATTAGGGTTCCAAAAAGCACCACCTTGAGAAAACTCATTATCCCCATATTTTGTAATGTTTGTGTGGTGATAAACTCCCCCCAGTGGGTATTCCTCACTTGAACCATCGTCATAGGTAATCTTAAATTTTGATTCGCTCTGCTCGATAGTGGCGGATAATAATTCGCTTTGTCCTTGACAGCTGCCCGCCCAATTTAAGCTAAAATTCAAGTGAAAAAAAGCCATGAAAAAATATAAAAAATCAATCAGTTATTGCCTCTTATCATCAAGCTCGATACAATTTGCATTTTTTATGGATTACTCATGCATAAGAATGACTCAACGCTTCCGTCTTTGCTAGAATATACCAAGTTCTTTAAATTATTTGAGCATCATCAACTCAAGCCTTTTTTGCCTGAGCCATTTCGAGTCTATTCAGAAACAATTTCTCAAGTGAAAGGAAGTCCATTCTATGGTTTGATAGGAGCCATGGTTGATTGTGCCTCTGGATTGTTTTTATTTGCCCTAGGAGGCATTTTGGCAAAGTCCTTTACCAGCCTTTCTCCTTTGGAGCGTTATGTTTTAGCCGCATCGCCGATGCTCCCAGGTGGGTGCTTGCGGATTTGGGCAGCAGCACAGTCTGATAAAGGGCAAGGGAAGCAAGCGATTTTAAATCTTTTAGGAGTGAGTTTGCTGGGGGTTTTAGGGCATGCAGTGATGCTATCGATGGCCATTGATTTATCAAGCATCAATACCCGAAATAGCTATTATTATCTTTTTCTTATCAATAATATCTTAACGGGTGCGGGGATTGCGACCTACTCTGCCGGGATGGCATTAGGTGCACAAGCAGCACCTCATGATGACCCAACATCGTTTTTTAAGCATCTTGAACTGAGCTCTGAAAAATTGGGTCAGTCACTTCAGGTCAACTGTACTGAAAAATCTTTAGCCCCTATTATCCGAAATCAACCCCGACAATATCTTGCTCTGATTGCATGTGCCTCTAATTTTGCACCTGGAATGACTTTAGTGACTGCATCTTTTTTAATGCCCATTATGGGCTTAAGAAATACTTATGTTTTTTTTGCTGGAATGACAGGTCTTGGTATGTTGACCACTTGGTTTTGTGTAGAGAACTCAATATTAGATCAATTAAAACAAATTGACCCAGCACTCGATACGCAAATGGCCAAAGAAATTGCGACCTATATGGGACAGCGTATTTTTCCTTCAACGAGTTCTTTTTATCAAAGATTTCAAGATTTAGAAAAAAAGCAGAAATCAGAAATTTTTAAAGCCACCATTGATTATACGCTCACCTTTGGTTTGTTATCAGCGCTTACTGCAATTGGGCCTATCATTTTACAAAATAAAGGCGCAACTTTAACTCAATCAGTCTTAACCATGGCTGGTGTTTCAATGCTTTCTTCTTTGATGCGAGGGGTCATGGTTGCCATGCCTTCTGTGATAAAAACCGAATACTGGATGCTAAGCGCTCTAGGTATCATGATGATAGGAAGCTTTGTTTTAAAATTTGCAGAAGACATTTCTCTGATTCAAGCCAATATGCTGTTATTTGGTATTTTTAATGGTATTGGAAACTTTTGTGTGGTTGATAGGGTGTCTTATAAAATCCCGCAAGAGGTTGGCTTGGCAACCGGAATATCCAGCGGCATTGCAGCATTTTTGGCTTTTCCGATGAGTATTATCATGGCCCAAGAAAATAATTGTTTTATGGGGATTTGTGCTTTAGGTTTTAGCTATCATCTCTACCAAAATATGATTGAACATTGTAAGACCAAAACACATGCAAAAGTTCATGGTATAGAAATGTCGCCTGCTTAATCACTTTAGAGAAAATAAGCTGCTTGATATTTCAAAGCAGGCAACCGTATAATATCTCATCCACATTTAGGATTAACCGTGAGGCACACGGAGATAGCTTGTACGATGAACTACAGAGTGGTTTAAAAGCAAGAACCTCCTTCCAGAGGAAGTCAATCATATATGTCAAAATCTTTAAAATGGTTTCAAGGAGTTTGAATGGGTAGCATGCCACAAATTATCTCTTTACGGGAATTATCACTCAATGATTTACCAGTTGTTGGTGGAAAAAATGCCTCACTGGGTGAGATGATTCAACATTTAAGCAGCGCTGGTGTGAAGGTTCCTGGTGGTTTTGCAACAACCGCACAAGCATTTCGTGACTTTTTAGCACATCAAGGATTAGATGAAAAAATCTATGCACAATTAAAAGATTTGGATGTTGATGACGTTCAAAAGCTTGCTAAAGTTGGCCTGTCTATTCGCCAAGCGATGATTGATGCACCTTTTCATCAATCCTTTATTAGTGAAATTCAAAAAGCTTATCAACAAATGACTCAAGAAATTGGTCGTCAGGATTTTTCTGTAGCAGTGAGGTCTTCTGCCACAGCAGAAGATTTGCCTGAAGCCTCTTTTGCTGGACAGCAAGAAACCTTCTTAAATGTTTGTGGTTTTGATGAGGTTTTACATTCAATTAAACTGGTATTTGCCTCACTATTTAATGATAGAGCGATAGCTTATCGAGTTCACCATCATTTTCCACATGACCAAGTGGCTTTATCTTGTGGTATTCAATACATGGCGCGAAGTGATGTGGGAGCGAGTGGGGTCTTATTTACTTTGGATACTGAATCAGGATTCTCTGAGGTTGTCTTTATTACTGCCGCCTATGGTTTGGGTGAATTGGTGGTTCAAGGAGCGGTCAACCCTGATGAATATTATGTGTATAAGCCTGCCTTAAACCAAGGTCTTGACCCAGTATTGCGACGTAAAATTGGTCGTAAAGAAATTAAAATGGTTTATGGTGATAAAGGTGTTCAAACTGTTGCAGTCGAGCCTAAACTACAGCAAAAATTTGTTTTAAATGATGAAGACCTTATTAAATTATCACAACATGCTGTAGCCATTGAAAAACATTATGGACGTCCCATGGATATTGAATGGGCAAAAGACGGTATCGATGGTGAAATTTATATTTTGCAAGCACGTCCTGAAACAGTCAAAAGCCGATCGGATTTAAAAGTATTAGAGCGTTATGTATTAAATGCTAAAAGCAAGGTTTTAGCAGAAGGCCGAAGCATTGGTCAACGCATTGGAGTGGGTCGAGCTCGTATTATCCAAGACTTAAGCGAATTGCATCGTGTTGAAAAAGGCGATGTATTAATTTCTGATATGACTGATCCCGATTGGGAACCGGTCATGAAACGTGCATCAGCGATTGTCACCAATCGGGGTGGACGCACTTGCCATGCAGCAATTATTGCTAGAGAGTTGGGAATTCCTGCAGTCGTTGGTTGTGTAGATGCGACCTCATCCATTAAAGATGGAGAACATGTCACAGTTTCTTGTGCTGAAGGCGAAAGCGGCTATGTTTATCAGGGAGAGCTTGATTTTGAGCGCCAGGTTTTAGATGTACAAGAGCTTCCTAAATTACCTGTCAAAGTGATGATGAATGTTGGGCATCCTGACAGAGCCTTTTTATTTCAATCATTACCCAATGCTGGTGTTGGCTTAGCGCGTTTAGAGTTTTTAATTTCAAATACCATTGGCATCCATCCACGTGCTTTATTAGATTTTGCTACATTAGCAGACGATCGCTTAAAAATTCAGATTCGTGATAAAATTGCAGCATATGCTTCACCTCGTGAATTTTACATTGAGCGTTTAAAAGAAGGTATCTCAACCATTGCAGCGGCTTTTTATCCGGAGCCTGTGATTGTTCGTTTATCAGATTTTAAATCCAATGAATACGCCAATCTATTAGGTGGACATCTTTATGAACCCCATGAAGAAAACCCAATGCTCGGTTTTAGAGGCGCATCGCGTTATGTTTCACCTGCATTTAAAGATTGTTTCCAGATGGAATGTGAAGCTGTTAAGCGTGTTCGAGAAAATATGGGTTTGAAAAATGTTGAAATCATGATTCCTTTCGTTAGAACCGTCAAAGAAGCTGTTTCTGTGATTGAGGTATTAAAAGAAAATGGCCTTGAGCGAGGCAAAGATGGTTTAAGAATCATTATGATGTGTGAATTGCCTACTAATGCTTTATTGGCTAATGAATTTTTGGAACACTTTGATGGATTTTCGATTGGTTCAAATGATTTAACGCAATTAACGCTAGGGTTAGACAGAGATTCAGGTTTAGTGGCTCAACAATTTGATGAGCGTGACCCGGCTGTGAAAGCTTTATTGAAATTGGCTATCAGTGCTTGTAAAAAACAAGGTAAATATATTGGTATCTGCGGACAAGGACCTTCTGATCATCGTGATTTTGCATTGTGGTTATTACAAGAGGGAATTGATAGTTTATCATTAAATCCAGATTGTGTAGTGGAGACCATGTTTTGGCTAGCCAAACAAACTGAACATATAGAATAGGAATGCTATGCTCAAGAAGAGATGGATATTATTAGGGTTATTGATACCTTTTTGCACATGGGCTAAGGGTATCAATGCCCATTTTGATCCCGTCTCTTCTATTATTTTTTGGGTCACTTGTATTTATTGTTTAAGTATTTTGGGCCAATTTTTTGCTAAATTATTCAATCAGCCAGCAGTGTTGGGTGAACTCTTAATGGGTATCATCTTTGGCAATTTGTGTTACTACTTTAAGGTTCCCGAGGTCAGTTTTTTACGAGAGGGGGCTGGTATTTTTGAGATACTGCCTGATTTATTGTCCGGGAATTCTCTTTCTCATGCAGTCACCAGTTTTATTCCCAAAGGACATGATGTTTTATTAATTCAAAATGCCTTACAAGGTTCGAATGGGGCAGATTTAATTAAAATTGCCTATGTCTTGGATGTGTTTTCACGTTATGGTTTGATTTATTTACTATTTATGGTGGGTTTGGAGTCTTCTTGGGCTGAGTTAAAAATGGTTGGAAAACCCGCTATTAAAGTCGCAACTCTAGGGGTCATTGCACCCATTATGTTAGGTTTTGCCGTCTTATTTACTTTTTACCCATATTATTCTTTTCATACCAATGTTTTTGTCGCAGCCACTTTGAGTGCAACGAGTGTGGGTATTACTGCGCGGGTACTTAAAGACTTAAAAAAAATTCGTACCAAGGAAGCCAAAATTATTTTAGGGGCTGCCATGATAGACGATGTGCTGGGTTTATTTATTTTAGCCATTGTCAGCAGTATTGTACTACAGGGTCATTTGAGTGCTTATTTACTCATACAAATCTTTTTAAATAGCGTCTTGTTTTTTGTTCTAGCCATTAATTTGGGTCCTAAATTGATTCGCCGCTTAGTGCCTTTTACAGAGTTTTTAGAGCCTTGGGAAGCAAAATTGGTGCTGGCCTTTGTTTTTCTGATGTTTATGTCTTGGCTGGCAAGCTTAATGCAGCTCTCATCTATCATTGGTGCATTTATGGCCGGCTTAATCTTAGATGATGAATTATTCATGCGAGAGGGTAAGCCTTATACCACTTTAAAAATTAAAGATTTGATGGGGCCTTTGCAATTTCTATTAGCACCTTTATTCTTTTTTATCATGGGGGTACAAGTCAAGCTTGAAACCTTTATGCATATGAAAGTCATCAATTTAGCACTGATTCTAACAGTGATAGCAGTCATTGGAAAATTATTGGGGGGGCTGGGAGCTTCTCGAAAATCTAATCGTTTATTTATTGGTATTGGCATGATTCCTCGCGGTGAAGTGGGTTTGATTTTTGCATCGATGGGTAAAAGTTTAGGTGTGGTTTCTGATCAAATGTTTACAGCTATTGTCGTGATGGTGATTTTAACCACAGTCGTTGCCCCTCCTTGGATGAAGCATGTTATTGAGAAATCCGGAGCTTTAGAGGGTGATGCATCATGAAGTTTGAATTAAAAAAATTAGTTGAATTAGCCTTGGCAGAAGATATTGGAACAGGTGATATTACCGCCCAGTTAATTCCCAAAGATAAACAAGGTCAAGCGGTCATTCTGGCTAAAGAAGCAGCGGTTGTCTGTGGTATTGAATATGTCAATGAAGTGATTCGACAAGTTGATACTACAATTGAAATTAAATGGTTAGTTCAAGAGGGTGGTTATCAAAAAAAACCTTGCGATTGGGCGATTTTAAGAGGTCCCTTGCGCTCGATTTTAACGGTAGAGCGTACGGCATTAAATTTTTTACAAACTTTATCGGCCATTGCTACCAAAACCCGTTCCTATGTCAGTTGGGTTCAAGGTTCTAAAACGAAAATTCTTGATACTCGAAAAACAATTCCTGGGCTTCGTTATCCTGAAAAATATGCTGTGCGGTGTGGTGGGGGGAACAATCATCGCATGGGCTTATATGATGAATTTTTAATTAAAGAAAATCACATTGAGGCGATGGGATCAATTTCAAAAGCTATTGAAGCGGCGCAAAAATTGCATGCAGATAAACCTATCGTGGTAGAGGTACAAAATATCCTTGAGTTCAAAGAGGCGCGAAAATATCCTGTGACACGAATTATGCTAGATAATTTCTCTGATGAGATGATAGAAGAGACCGTTGCAGAAAATCAAAATCCTCAGCGTGTCATAGAGGTATCCGGTGGTATCGACGAAAAGCGTATTCAAAAGCTTGTGGCACTGGGGGTAGATTGTATATCTATTGGAGATTTAACGAAATCAATTCGTGCAATTGATTTGAGTTTACTGGTAAGGGATGAATCAAATGGATAGTACGCAAAAGAAAACCATCGTATTGACTGGGGGCGGGACAGCAGGGCATGTTACCCCTAATATGGCCTTGATTGAAGCTTATGCAGATACTGCTAATTTGCATTATATCGGCATGAGAGATTCTATTGAACAGACCTTAATCAAAGATACGACTATTCCTTTTTATACAATTTCTGCAGGACGTTTGCGTCGTTACATGACGCTTAAACATATTGGGGAACCCTTTAAAGTATTAAAAGGATTTTTTCAAGCTTACCGTTTATTATCTAAAATCAAACCAGATATTGTTTTTTCTAAGGGTGGCTTTGTTGCGGTGCCTGTAGTCATGGCTGCATGGTTTAAAAAAATTCCAGTAGTTGCCCATGAATCTGATATGACGCCAGGGCTTGCCAATCGTTTATGTTTTCCTTTTGTTCAAACACTTTGTGTTAATTTTCCTGAGGTCAAAAAATATTTTAAGCATCAAGACCGAGTGTATGTCACTGGAACACCTGTTCGTCAATTTCTCATGCAAGGATCACGTGATAAGGGTTTGTCGCTGACAGGATTTGATGTCAAAAGAAAAACGATATTAGTGATTGGAGGCAGTTTAGGATCAGTGAAAATCAATGAGGTCATCCGTAAAGCGCTTCCTGAGCTTTTAAAGCAATATCAGGTGATTCATATCTGTGGCAAGGGTAATTTAAGTCAGTCATTAAAAGATACGCCCCATTATTATCAAGTCGAATTTGCGCAAAAAGAGCTAGCAGATATATTAGCCTTAAGTGATGTAGTCATTTCTCGCTCGGGTGCAAACATGTTGTATGAATTATTAACTTTAGCGAAGCCTCATGTTTTGATTCCACTGTCTAAAAAGGCCAGTCGAGGTGACCAGATTGACAATGCGCTCCATTTTGAAAAAAAAGGTGTTAGCCTTGTCATTCAAGAAAAATCTTTAAATCAAAAAACATTGATTAAAAACTTGGAAATAGCATTGGAACATCAAGATGAATATATCCAAAAAATTAAAGAATTGAAAATGGAATCTGCAACACAAACTATTAAAGATTTGTTAGACCAAAAGATGTTAAAAAGAAGTTCAATGAATTTAGGCTGTGATTGTAAAATGGACATATAAGGACAATTGAGTACTAATTTGTTTAAACAGGTTAAAAAGCTAGCAGTCGTAAAAAGTGGTTTAAAAAAAAGTTTAAATTCTAAACGATAAACTGTGTAAAATCATTTTATTTTATGATTTAATCAGATAATAGGCTTAAATTATTACAACAAAAGGAAGAAGACGCGATGTTAAGAAAATTGCGCGGTATGTTCTCCAATGATCTATCGATCGATTTGGGAACAGCTAATACACTTATTTATGTTCGGGACAAAGGCATTGTGCTAAATGAACCATCCGTGGTGGCACTTCGTAATGAAACCGGTCAAAAACGAGTTGCAGCTGTTGGTCTTGAAGCAAAACGTATGCTTGGACGCACACCTGGTAACATTACAGCTATTCGTCCAATGAAAGACGGTGTGATTGCCGACTTTTACGTTACTGAAAGAATGCTTCAGCACTTCATTCACAAAGTGCATGAAAATCGTTTCTTACGTCCTAGTCCTCGAGTTTTAGTTTGTGTGCCATGTGGTTCAACTCAAGTTGAAAGACGTGCCATTCGTGAATCTGCCATGGGAGCAGGTGCCCGTGAAGTATTTTTGATTGAAGAACCAATGGCCGCAGCTTTAGGCTCTGGTATGCCCGTAGATGAAGCAAGTGGTTCGATGGTTGTGGATATCGGTGGTGGTACGACCGAAGTGGCAATCATTTCTTTAAGCGGAATTGTGTATCATCAATCAGTTCGTATCGGTGGTGATAAATTTGATGATGCGATTATTTCTTACGTTCGTCGGAACTATGGAACTTTAATTGGTGAAACCACTGCAGAACGAATTAAACATCAAATTGGTTCAGCTTACCCAACACGTGATCTATTTGAAATAGAAGTACGTGGACGTAATTTAGCAGAAGGTGTGCCCAGAAGCTTTACCCTCAACAGTGCTGAAATCCTAGAAGCGCTACAAGAACCTTTATCTGGTATTGTAAGTTCTGTTCGTGCTGCTCTTGAATTAGCGCCACCTGAATTGGCTGCTGATATTGCAGAAAAAGGGATGATATTAACTGGTGGTGGTGCGTTATTGAAAAATATTGATACCCTACTGATGGAAGAAACAGGTTTGCCTGTTTTAATCGCAGAAGATCCGCTCACTTGTGTTGCTCGTGGCGGCGGTAAAGCACTTGAGACAATGGACCTACGTGGTGGTGACTTCTTATCTACAGAGTGATGACACTCGAGAGTTATTTCTCAAACGTCGTCGTACATTTTTAAAGCAACTGCTCAACATTAGTTTGGCAGTTGCCTTATTGCTTTTCGATAAAAAAATTCAAAACAACCCTATTCGGTCACATTTGAGTTCTATATCCTCAACTTTCATTATGGTTACCCATAAGCCGATGGATTGGTTTAATTATTGGGTGAATTTAGCTGATTCTCAACAAGAGTTAGTTAAAGATAATCAACTTTTAAATAGTAAAATTTTGATTTTAGAAGGTCAGATGCACCAATTAAAAGTGATGAATTACCAGAATAAAAAACTTAATCAATGGTTGGAGCAAAGTGATCCGACTTTGAAACTCGCCTTATTAGCCAATATTATTTCATTAGAAGTCAATCATAATCGCCAATTATATATCATTAATAAAGGTCAAAAAGATGGTGTATTCAAGGGCCAGGTCGCTATTGATGGTGATGGGGTGATTGGTCAAGTCATTGAGGCCGGTAAATATACCAGCACACTGATGCTTATTTCTGATATTAAAAGTGCTATCCCCGTTATTAATGAACGTACCGGAGAACACGGTATTGTGATGGGGCAAAATAATTTTGATACCCTAGAATTGTTAAATGTTCCTAAAACTCATCTATTAGCCCGTGGTGATAAATTATTAACCTCAGGCTTGGGTCTAGTCTATCCTTTTGGAATACCGGTTGGTGTGGTTAAAGACGTGCAGAATATTCCAGGGGAAGATTTTTTAAAAGTGACAGTGATACCTACTGCCGATGTGAATAAAAACCACATGGTGATGTTACTGCAATCATTAAAAAATATTGAAGCATGGCGTCAGCAGTTAAAAGAGCGTCGACAGATACTTGAAACCGAAAGTAAGGAATAATAATGCATTTGCTACAAAATATATTCTTTGCGTTTGTCGTTATCCTCTTGAGTTTGGCCCCCATTCCTTCATATTTTATATATTTATGGCCTTGTTTTGTGGTCTTGTTTTTTTTCGTGATAAACGTGTATCAAGTTCGAACGGCGGTCAATTTTTGGGCATGGTTAATTGGTTTGAGTTTAGATTTATTGCATCATACCTATATGGGTTTTCATGTAGTTGCTTTGTTGTGTTTAAATTATTTTATTAGCCAATATCGACATAAGTTTTTAATGTCACCCATGGCTCAACAAATTATTTTTATCATGTTCGGGACTATGATATATTCATGTTTTAATGAGGCTTTTGACTGGAAAGGAAATGGTTACCAATTTGCAATCAGAGTTTTTGCAGTGGTTTTGGTGACCGCTTTACAATGGCCTTGGATAGTAGCTTGGCATTCGCAAAAAAGAATGGCGATGACAAGCAGAAAGCTTATATAGTGGAGATTTAGATTTTATGACTTATCAACATATTAAACTACCTGCAATGGGTGAACGCATTGAACGTTTATCAAATGGTCAATTAAATGTTCCTGATGTACCGATGATTCCTTTTATTGAAGGTGATGGTATCGGTGTAGATGTCACACCAGCAATGCTTAAAGTGGTTGATGCAGCCGTGGAACAAGCTTATGCAGGTCAAAGAAAAATTGCTTGGTTTGAAATTTTTGCTGGTGCAAAAGCTGCAAATTTATATGGTAATCAACAATATCTGCCACAAGAAACCTTAGAAGCTTTAGATGCATTTAAAGTATCGATTAAAGGGCCACTTGAAACACCAGTTGGCGGTGGAATTCGTTCATTGAATGTTAGTATTCGCCAACAATTAGATTTATATGCTTGTGTGCGTCCAATCCGCTATTTTAATGGTGTGCCCAGTCCTTTAAAAGAACCACAAAAAACTAATATGATTATTTTTAGAGAAAACTCTGAAGATATCTACGCAGGTATTGAGTGGGCTGCTGATTCACCAGAAGTTGAAAAAGTTATTCATTTCTTAAAAACTGAAATGGGCGTGACTAAAATTCGTTTCCCCAAACATTGTGGAATCGGAATTAAGCCAGTTTCTCAAGAGGGTACTAC
>DNMA01000131.1 GCA_003489505.1 Legionellales bacterium
ATGGCGAATATAAAGCAAATTTAGAGCGTTATGCCAACTGCGTAATTTTAGGTGCACCAGATTCCTTGTCCTCATATCTTAAAAGTTTGACAGATAATGAAGAGGCTATAAAGCAGCTTGCATTTTTAGAATTTTTAAAAAATAAAGACTCTACTCCAGTCATTTATGAACCCTATTCGATTACCAACAGTATTAAAAACACCATTACTGCTATCAACAACCCACGTTTAGACCATGCAGTATGGTCAAGAAATCTGGCTGAGATTTTGATTTTATTTTTAGGTGTTTCAACACCACAATTATCACAGCTTTTAAAAGCGATTGCATTATGTAATGGTTTTGCAAGTTATGGTTTTTATGTATTACGTGGTGGTCTCGATGCGGCATGTGGAATAAAAAATCTTGTTCATACTGATAAATATGAAGAGGCAAAAATCACCGCAGAAGACCAATTTAAATTCCAGGCAGAACAAAGATATCAACGATTTACCAATGATATTTTGTTATGGGCGCCAGTAAACTTTTTAACTTTTCATTATTTAGTTGGCTCTGGCCAATTGGGTATGATTGGAAATCTTTTAACTGTTGCTTTATTAGTTGGTGACTTATGTTTAGCAGTATATGGTTATTATCATAAGGTTCATCAATTTACATTAATTTCTCGAGAAATTACAAATCAAAGGGATGCGTGTGAAAAAGACTCTCTAGAATATAATGAATTAAATGAGTATTTAGAAGAATTAACTATAATTCATGAAAAAGATTTAGAGCAATTGAGATATCAATTGTTTTATCAAGCAGCTTTAGTGATTGCTTTCTCGGTCTTGTTAATCAACACCCTGCCTTGTATGTTGGGTAGTTTGATTACTATTTTTATTCTGCAATTGTTTCTCAATGTTAAAGATTTATATTTACAATGGAGAGATGAAGAGAATAAGGACGAAAGAACTATCTTAATCTTCCAAATGTTTATGAAGTTATTTGAACATTTGATGATTCCAGGCCTGTTTATTGCTGTAGGCTTATTTGTGATGCCATTAGTCCCTGCAATGTCTCCATTTTTGATTTTTGCAGCATGCGCCATGATGAGTGTCAATCTACTGCAATTTACAAATTACATCACCAACTTATTTGCTTCTTATATCAAAGATGGTCAGCTGGACATGGGTAAAATGAGCTTGGACTTTAGTAAGTATATAGGATTGCCTGCAATGATGATGGTTGTCTTGTTTGCGTCAACAACTACTTTGTTACATACAGTACCAGCCGGAGTATTGTTAGTCGGACTTTTCTTTTTGAGTAATACAATGGTACAACTCGGTGAAAAAATGCGCAATCATTTTAATGAGCCAGAGGTTCCATCAAAACAAAAATTTGCTTAATTCTTCTAGCAGCTACTGATTGCAAAAGTCATTAGCTGCTGCTCTAAAACACAGCCACAGACTCTCTAGGTCTTGAACTACATATTTCTGAGATAGTGCCATTTTGGCAAACAACTTGGCCTTTAGCTGTGATTCGTTTGACGCCACCATTCCACATGCAACAACCTCTAAATTTTTGTAAATTCATGACGGCATGTCTTGTGCTATAGCATTGTGAAATAGTGCCATTTCGACAAACAAAACGACCACTTGAACTATCGCCATATAAAATACCGCCATAACCTGCACAGCAATCAGGGCAATCACTAGCGAAACCAATTGAATTGAACATGACAAACATACTAACAAACAATATATTTTTCATGAAAAGTGCTCATAATATTCATTAATCTATATTAATGATAGCACTGATTTCTTTTTCTGCTGGAAGTCCTGTTAAGTCTGCTGATTCAATTCTTTGAAATTGTTGAGTGATTTTTTTCGCTGAAATATGTACTTCATTCATATCTTGATGCGCTTGATCGATATGTTTAGATAATTTATCCATTCGTTTATCAAAACGCTGAAAATCTTGGGCAAGAGAATGTAAATGCTTTTGAATAATATGAACTTGCTGGCGTGTTGCATCATCTTTTAAAACGGCTTTGGCCGTGGTTAAAACAGCCATTAAAGTACTGGGTGAGACCAACCAGACATTTAAACGTTGTGACAGTTCAATCAGTTCTGGATAGTGACTGTGAATTTCAGCAAAAATGGCTTCAGCTGGAATAAACATCAATGCACCTTCGCCAGTTTCGGGTGGTAAAATATATTTTTCAGCAATATCACGAATATGTTTTTGAATATCTTGTTTGAACTGCTGTTGGTGGACTTTTCTATCTGCGGAGTCTTGAGGTGTTGCCATCAACTTTTGAAAGTTTTCTAAAGGAAATTTAGCGTCTATGACGATATTGCCAGTAGGTGGTGGCAGAACCAAGAGACAATCAGCTCTTTTTTGATTGCTTAAGGTATATTGTAACTGGTAATGATGGGAGGGGAGCATATTGGATAAAAGTGTTTGCAATTGCACTTCACCAAAAGCACCTCGGGCACGTTTATCCACTAATATATCTTGAAGGCTAACAACATGATTTGAGAGTTCTGAAATCTTTTTTTGTGCTTCATCAATCATTACCAGTCGTTTGAGAACATCTGAGAAGGTTGCCGAAGTTTTTTCAAAGCCTTGGTTGAGTTGGGCTTGCATTAAATCAGTCATGGTTTTGAGATGTTGCTGAGTATCTTGAGTCATGGTTTGTAAATGCAATGATAAGCTTTGATTTTGTTGTTGCATATACTGATTAATTTGTTCCCGAATATCTCGCATCTGTAAAAGCATATGCTCTTGGATAGCTTGTTGTTGTTGACTATTTTGTTGAATGATTTGTTCAAACCATTGTTGTTTAAAGACATTAAACTCTTGTTGCCATTGATGCTGTTGCAGGGTTAAACTGGTTTGTAATTGGCTTTTTATTTTTTTAAAAAAAGTAAAGATTGAGATAATGATGCCGCTGGTACAAAAACCCAGTAATATCTCATTGAGATGTGTGAAAATAAATTCAGTATTCATATTGAAAATGATGTCAGTCAGTATGACTTTGATAATACCACAGAGGGTTGGAATGATCTATTTTCTGATATTTTTAGGAGCAGGGCTGGGGGGATTAACTCGCTTTTTAGTCTCTAATGGTATTAATGGATTTTTAGGTACTACAGTGCCTTATGCGACCTTGATAGTGAATCTTTCAGGCTGTTTTATCATGGGTATGGTCGTGTCGTATTTATCGACACAAAATTTTTCTGATTTTTACCTTAGAGAAATTTTTGTGGTTGGTTTTCTAGGTGGCTACACAACATTTTCAACTTTTTCGATAGAAGCTTTAGAGCTTTTAATCAAACATCAGTAGGGTAATGCAATGACCTATATACTAGGTCATTACATTTTGAGTATTTTGTTTTGTGCTTTGGGTTTTTATTTAAAGCACTTCAAAATTTAGCGAAAAACATTACCGACAGCATTTCCAGTATCCGTTAACACATTACCTGCCACCTTACTAGTACCTCTTACAGCGTCATCACTTACTTTCACAGTGTCACTCACCAAACCTCGAGGCTGATGTCTGTGCCTATGTTTTTTAGCTATGGCTAAATCGGCAAAACTCACTAATAGCGCAAAGACAGCTACAATTGAAATGATTTTTTTCATGATAACTCCTGTTTATGAATACCATCTTTTTAATTTTAGTTCATTTTTTTAAAAATGCTTGAAGCGAGGCTAGGGAATCAATAAACTAGCTAAAATGTTTTAGATTTGAGTTCGGTATGCAAGAAAAAATAGAACAATTAAGAGAGTTGATTCGTTTATATGACCATCATTACTATGGTTTGGATGAACCACTGGTTCCTGATGCAGAATATGACAGGGCGATGCGAGAGCTCCTAGGTTTTGAAGCGATGCATCCTGAATGGGTCACTTCTGATTCGCCCACACAAAGAGTAGGGCGGGCATTGGCTTCATCTCTTGAGCCTATTACACATGCCAAGCCCATGTTATCTTTAAATAATGTATTTAGCGAAGAAGACCTTTTTCAGTTTATTAAACGCATTCAAGAAAAAGTAGGTGGCAAAGAAATTGAGTTTGTGGCAGAACCAAAACTTGATGGCTTGGCTATCAATTTGACGTATCAAAAAGGACAACTCATTTCCGCTGCAACTCGAGGAGATGGTTTGGTCGGTGAAGATGTGACCGCCAATATTAAAACCATTAATGCAGTACCTTTAAAATTATTAGGAAGCAATTTTCCTGGCTTTTTAGAAGTCCGTGGTGAAATATATATGTCTAAAAAGTCATTTCATGAACTGAATCAATACGCTCAAAAACATGATTTAAAACAGTTCGCTAATCCTCGAAATGCAGCAGCAGGAAGTCTCAGGCAGCTGAATCCCGAAATTACAGCCTCTCGTGAACTATCCATCTACGTTTATGGGATTGGCGCTTATGAGCATTTTGATATGCCAAAAACTCATTTTGAGCAAATGATGTATTTGAAATCTTTAGGCTTTAGAGTATCGACTTTGGTAGAAAAAGTCCGAGGGTTAGAAGACTGTTTTCATTACTATAACCAAATCTTGCATCAAAGACGGGATTTACCTTTTGAAATTGATGGTGTGGTTTATAAATTAAATGATATAGCATTACAAGATAAAATGGGCTTTGTTGCGAAAGCCCCAAGATTTGCGTGTGCACATAAATTTCCAGCCATGGAAGAAATGACGCGCCTAGAGCAAGTTGATTTTCAAGTAGGGCGAACAGGTGTTGTCACGCCTGTTGCGCGATTACATCCCGTTAGTGTCGGTGGCGTGACTGTGAGTAATGCAACTTTGCATAATATGTCAGAAATTGCCCGAAAAGATATTAAGATTGGTGATATGGTCGTCATTCGAAGAGCAGGGGATGTGATTCCTGAGATAGTGAGTGTGGTTTTAGAGCAAAGAGGCCCTGATGTTAAAGATATAGAATTTCCTCCTTCCTGCCCGGTTTGTGGGGCTTCAATTGATCATGAGCCAGATGGTGTCATTGCCAGATGCACTGGCGGTTTAAGTTGTCCTGCACAATTAGAAGGCGCACTGAAACACTTCGTTGCTCGCAAAGCAATGGCTATCGATGGAATTGGGGAGCAGTTGATACATACATTGGTTGAAAATGCTTGGGTGAAAGATGTTGCAGATATTTATCAGATTACAACTCTTCAATGGCTGTCCTTACCGCGCATGGCCAAAAAATCAGTTGAAAATATTGTCAAAGCCCTTTCCCAAAGTAAAACGACAACCTTTGCCCGTGTCTTATATGCTTTAGGTATTCGTGAAATTGGTGAGGTGGGTGCTAAAACCTTGGCACATCATTATCCAAATTTTGAGGAATTAAGAAAAGCCTCAATGCATGATTTGCTGACATTACCAGATTTTGGTCCGGTCGCAGCGGAGGCGGTTTTTTCGGCATTTCAAAATCCTATTTTTACAAATATTTGTCATAAGCTATTGGAGTCAGGTGTACATTGGCCACAAAATCAAGGCCTAGCCGTTATACAAGATAGTCCATTTTCTAATAAGACTATTGTTCTAACCGGTACTTTATTAAAAATGTCTCGAGATGAGGCGATTGAGAAGTTGGAAAGTTTGGGCGCAAAAGTAACTGGTTCAGTGTCTAAAAAAACAGATATGGTGATTGTCGGAGAAAGTGCTGGCTCTAAATTACAAAAAGCTCAAGATTTAGGGATTAAAATAATCAATGAAGAAGGCTTTATTGAATTATTAGCAACTACATTAACATAATCTGATTATATAGTTCTTGAACTTTATTTTCATATTGAGCAATTTTAATGGTTTTATTTTCAAATTGTTCAACATTTTCTGATAAATTTTTTAAATCATTGACTGCATTTTTGTTATGTTGATTGAGCGTATTTAAAAAATTTTTTTCTGAAACTTCAAAATCATTGATAATGCTATTATGTATAATATTCTCTTGAAGCTGATTGGTAATGTTTTCTAATTCAGCTTCTAATCCTAGCACTTCATTTTCAAATACAGCAACAAGGGTTTCAAATTCAGACTGAAAAGAGGGGTTATTGATTGTTTTTATTTTTTCTTGTATTTCAAGAAGTTTGCTTTGATTTTTTAAAATAACATCATGTAAAAGATAAAATAAATCATGATATTTTTTCATTTCTAAAATGAGGTTTTTATTGTTTTCTCCAAGTTTTCCAATAGCAATTTTGAGTTTGCTATTCAAAAGCTTGTCTTTAGATTTTTTAAGTTCTGCTTCGACAAAATTAAAAAGAATTGAATAATCTTCTTCAATTCTAACAAAGGAGTACATAAAAAATCGTGAGAAGGTTTCTAAATAATTTTCCATAAAAACTCCATTTTTAAAATCATTATAGACTATTTTTTAATATCTCGTTAGTATTAAAAGACTGGATTTTTACCTTTATGGATGAATGAGATATTTAAGTGTGTTTTTTTTACAAGTATTTTTTCTTTCATCATATGCATTGGTTCTGAATCAACCTTATGAAAATGATGCGCCTGGGCTTAAAGTTTTAAAGCGCAGTATGCTGGAAATCCCTAGGACTCTTGACCCTCAAGAAGCTTATGACTCCCAAAGCGGCTATTTTGTTTCTCAAATTTATGAAGGACTGTATCACTACCCTTATCTAGCTAAAACTTTTGAACTCCAACCGCTATTAGCAAAAGACTTACCAAAATTGAAATTTTTAAATAAAGAGGGGCAAGAAATCCTTGATATCCAACAAGAAGCCATTGATAAAACCATCTATACAATACCTATTCGAAGCGGAGTTTATTATCAACCGCACCCTGTTTTTTGTAAGAGCAATACTCTATCCGATTGTAAAGTCAAAAGAGAAATGACCGCATCAGACTTTGTCTATGCCTTTAAAAGAACACGAAATAAAAGCGTGAACTCACCTATTTTAAATTTATTAAGTCATCATGTTGTTGGTTATAGCGAGTTTTTGAAAAATCCTCAGGAAATTAATGAAATTACAGGTGTCAGAGCGCTTGACCCTTATACTCTGGAAATTACGACCTATGGTTATTATGCTCAATTTATCGAGTGGCTAGCCATGTATTTATTAGTTCCCATTCCTCATGAAGTGGATGATTACTATCAAAAACTTGATGATAAAAGGATTTGGTCACAATATAGCATCGGCACAGGTCCTTTTATGTTTTTTAATAATCAAGGATATTCAAGATTTTCTTTGCTAAAAAATCCAAATTACCGAACAGTATTTTTTCAGCCCGTGGAAGGTGCTAATCCAAAATATTTAATGAATCAAGGAAGGCAATTACCCATTATTGATAGAGTGGACTATTACCTAGAGAATGAGTCGATACCCAGGTGGAATAAATTTTTACAGGCTTATTATGATTTTTCAACAATTCCTAGCGAAGCTTTAGAAAAAGTGGTTTGGATGGAGTCCAATGGAAAGTATCGACTCAGTCCAGAATTACAAAAATACAAAATTCAGTTAAATCATACCTCTAATTTTAATGTCAGTGGTATTGCTTTTAACATGCAAGACCCTTTGTTAGGAGGCAATTCAGAAAAAGCTCGCTTGCTGCGACAAGCCATTTCAATTTCTTTTGATTATATGGAATATATTAATATTTTTTCAAACGGTTATTCAAAAGAAGCCATGGGGCCTATTCCTACCCCTTTACTGAAACAAGAAAATATTCAAGGATTTAATCCTTATTTATTTAATCAGGTCAATGGAAAAGTCTATCGAAAAAGAATTCAAGAAGCCAGGGCTTTACTTGCAAAAGCCGGTTATCCAAATGGAATTGACCCTAAAACTAAACATCCATTGGTCTTAACGCTAGATGTAGAATCAACGGGTAAACCTTTTGAAAAAACGATATTTGGGTGGTATCGAAAACAACTTTTCAAACTAGGCATCCATTTAAATGTACGTGAAAATGACATAAATCGTATGGCATACCTACAAAGTAAAGGCCTATTTCAAATGAGTAATTTTGGATGGGTTGCAGATTATCCAAATACTGAAAATTTCTTTATGTTATTTTATTCCAAAAATAGTAAAAAAATGTTTAATGGGCCAAATATTAGCAATTTTTCCAATCCCGAATACGATAAATTATTTGAAAAAC
>DNMA01000038.1 GCA_003489505.1 Legionellales bacterium
AGTCCAAAACTTTGTTGATGCATTAAAACTAACCTGGAAACCCAAACACGAAGACCCCGAAGCCCAAAAACAATGTTCGCTCACTATCTAACATTAAACGGTTGAGAGCGACTTATCGCTCTCATGTACCATCTTTTTCATTCATCTGCTCAACAAAAATGACTTGAAGCTATTGATTTATAGTGGTTTTTCATAGAACATGATCTTTTTTTAATCCAAAAGAGAAGAAAATGGATGATCCAATAACAACAATAAAACCAATTTTTCACGCACCAAGGCTTAAAGCTATTTTAAACCGAAAAGAAATTCATTTTAATTCTATCGTCTATTGGGATTTAGATAACACCATTTTTCAAACAAAAAAAGAGCTCGGCTCAGATGAATGGATTTCACATTTGATGACAATTGCTAAATCTAAACTAGGAACTGCTTCTGAAATTCAATTGATCAAAGAACTTTACAATGCTGTTCAGCACTTTATCGAAATAATGCCTGTAGAAAGAGATACACTTAAAATTATTGCTTTTTTAAATCATATCGGAGTCACTCAACGTTTGATTACGGCAAGAAGTCCTGCATTAAAAACATTAACCCTAAAACAATTAACAGATCTCGACCCCAGTATGACAACCTGGCCTCGCTCTAAAGACATTATATTTTGTGATGCGCAACACCGCGGCCGAGCCCTATTCAAAAGCCATTTATTTTCACAAAACGATCATATCATCATGATTGATGATAAATATCAAAATGTAGAAGCTGTACAAGCGATTACACAACGCCAACATTTAAATTTTACGGGCTTTCACTACACGTATTTGACTGATAAGGTAGCCGCTTTTGATATGCACCAAGCTAACTTTCAATTACTACTCATCAAACACTTGTTGCCTTTGCATATTCAAGACTTTATTAACCGTTTAGAATTAACTTATGAAGTCCAGCCACAATTATATCTAAAAGAAAAATCGTCTGAAGATGCTCAAAGCTCACCAAAGAGACCCTAATGGGGCTCTTTTTCATCATAAGGGATATTTTTTTAAACGTTCTAATACTCTCTGACGACCCAATAACTCTAAAGTTGCATCAATACTTGGGGTGGTTAAAGTCGCACTCACCAGCAATCGAATAGGCTGAGCAATTTGTGGCATCTTTAAATTATGCACTTGCAAGATAGCCTTAATGGCTGCGCTAATATTTGCGGCAGTCCAATCAGAAATTCTTGAGAACTCAATAACTAACTCATTCAAAGCATTTTCTAAAGCATCACTTCGAAAAGCATTAAGCTCCTGTAAATTCGGTTCAATGTCTTCATAGAAATAATGACTTTGTTGTACCAATTCCAACATCGTCTTATATCTTGGGGTTTGTAAAGGCGCTAATTGTTCCCAGCTTGGGCCATTTTCAGGATTTAAATGCTGTTGACGCATATGCCATAACCACTCTGTTTTAGTCTCTTTTGGCTCGAGCGTTTTCATATAATGCTGATTCAGCCATTTTAATTTATCATAATCAAAAGAACAGGCCGAACGACTGACATGCTCTAGATTAAAATCCTTAATCATTTCTTCGATTGAAAAAATTTCTTGGTCTCCATGTGACCAACCCAAACGGACTAAATAATTTAATACAGCTGCTGGCAAATAACCCTCTTCTCTAAAACTCATGACGCTTACTGCACCATGACGTTTAGATAAACGCTTTCCATCCGAACCTAAAATCATCGGCAAATGCGCAAATGTTGGAATAGGCGCCTGAAGTGCTTGATAAAGATGAATCTGTCTTGGCGTATTATTGATATGGTCATCACCACGAATAACATGGCTAATATTCATATCCCAATCATCAATCACAACTGCAAAATTATAAGTTGGAACACCATCGGTTCTGACCATGACCAAATCATCTAATTCATCATTAGCAACAGTAATATCTCCATAGACTAAATCATGAAAATGAACTGCCCCCTCTTTTGGAGTCTTTAATCGAACAACATAAGCTTGGTCGGCTCCAATATTTTTTTCACGGCAATGCCCATCATAACGAGGTTTTTCACCTTTGGCCATTTGCTCTTCTCTAACCTTATCCATTCGTTCCACAGAACAATTACAACGATAAGCAAAACCTTTTTTTAATAACTCATCAGCAATGGCCTGATAACGTTCAAATCGTTGACTTTGATAAATTGGCCCTTCATCAGCCTCTAATCCTAGCCATGCCATCCCATCAATAATGGCAGCAACTGATTCAGAGGTGGAACGCACTTGATCAGTATCTTCAATTCGTAAGATAAACTCACCAGCTAAATGCTTGGCATACAACCACGAAAACAAGGCTGTGCGCACGCCCCCAACATGTAAATAACCAGTAGGACTCGGCGCAAAACGGGTACGAATGGCTTTCAAAATCTATTCCTCAATCACAAAAATTATTAACCTGATCCTAACCCAAATTCATCATTCAACCAAGCAGATTTTTAAATATACTGTGGAGAAATTTCATGCATTTGTTACACTAATACAATGATTTATTTTTAATGGAGGAACCATGGCTCAAAATGCCATTTATGCACAATCTGGAGGCGTTACTGCAGTGATTAATGCAACAGCGGCAGGCGTTATTCAAACCGCTCAATTACACCCCAATCAAATTGGTAAAGTTTTTGCCGCCCAAAACGGCATCTTAGGTGTTTTAAATAATCAATTATTTGATTGCAGTAATCTATCGGCATCTGAACTAGAACAATTATATTTCACCCCCGGTGGAGCATTTGGCTCCTGTCGATATAAAGTCAAAACCGATGAAGAGTTTGAAAAACTAATTTCGGTTTTTAAAGAGCATAATATCGGTTATTTTTTCTATAACGGTGGTGGTGATTCACAAGATACCAGCTGGAAAGTATCCGAACGCGCCAAAAATTTAGGCTGGCCCATGCAATGTATTGGCATTCCTAAAACCATCGATAATGATTTACCGCTAACCGATAATAGTCCAGGCTATGGCTCCGTTGCCAAATATGTTGCTATCTCCACTTTAGAAGCTTCTTTAGATGTTGCCTCGATGGCTAGAAGTTCAACCAAAGTGTTTGTCCTCGAAGTTATGGGCCGTCATACCGGATGGATTGCTGCAGCAGCCGGTCTGGTTGGCCAAAATGAGATGGAAGCGCCTCATATTATTTTATTCCCAGAAATCACCTTTGATGAAAAGAAATTTTTAGCTAAAGTTGATGAAACGGTTAAGAAATGTGGGTTTTGTGTGATTGTCACTTCAGAAGGTGTGAGAAATGAACAAGGTAAATTTTTAAGCGCACAATCAAGAACAGACGCTTTTGGTCATGCACAATTAGGTGGGGTTGCTTCTTACCTTACCAGCCTTGTTCAAGAAAAACTAGGTTATAAACACCATTATGCGATTGCCGATTATTTACAACGCTCTGCCCGTCATATCGCATCACAAGTTGACGTTGACCAAGCCTTTGCACTTGGCAAACATGCTGTAGAAATTGCTTTAGCTGGAAAACATGGTGTGATGCCCATTATTGTTCGAAAAAGTTCAAATCCCTATCAGTGGACCATTGATGATGCACCCTTAACGGATGTGGCTAATATTGAAAAACATATGCCCAAAGAATTTATTCGAGCAGATGGGTTTGGTATCACGCCTGCTTGCCGTGAATATATCCTACCTTTGATTCAAGGAGAGGCTTACCCACCTTATGTCAACGGCCTTCCCAACTATCTTCAAAAACCGATCATTGATCATGGGGTATAAAAAAAGCTGGTTGAACCAGCTTTTTTTATTAACTTGATTTTTCCATACAAATACTGGGTTTAAACTTGTCAGGTAAACTCCCTTGTTGACAATCCCAAGCCAACTGACCGTCACTTTTAACCGATGGGGTTAAAACCAAAGTTCCACCACCAGCTTGTGGAGTATAGGAAATGGTTATAACACCGGTTCCAGAGGCAATACTAATATTGGTAATATTTTTAGAGGATTCTGGACTTTCATAAGCAGCTGATTGTTGGGTAACAGGAAACTCATGTGTTGTCACATAAGCTTCATTGACGGCCATTCGAGCTGGCATCGACATTTGTAAACCTTCCATCACACGAGCTCGCACAACATAATCCTGATAAGCCGGAATTGCAAGTGTTGCCATGATACCAATGATGGCAATCACTAACATCATTTCTAATAAAGTAAAACCTTTCACGAGAGGACGCATACTCATTCCTTACAAAAATTTAAGACTATGTTATTATATGAAATTATTTGTATAAAAATCATCTTTTTTATGAATTTAAATCGAAAAAATAGATTAGAAAGCCTACTAAATGAGCATTTTAAGCCTACGCGCCTTGATGTGCTCAATGAATCCCACGCCCATCGTGTCCCTGAAAATGCCGAAACACACTTTAAATTAATCATTGTTTCTAAGGCTTTTGAAGGTTTATCTCGTATTCATCGCCATCGTTTAGTCAATCAATTACTTCAAGAAGAATTTTCCTCAGGGCTTCATGCCTGCAGCATGCATTTAGCGACCCCTTCTGAGTGGAGTCAAAATCCTTTAGTGATAGATTCTCCTTTATGTGCCCATCAATCTAAGAACTAATTATGAATAAAACTACACAAATTCAAACGATTTCTACCTTATCATTGGTATTACTGATTACTGGTGCTATTGACAGTATTCGAAATTTGCCAGCAACCGCCTGGTTCGGTTCACAGCTGATTTTCTTTTTTATTTTATCTGCAATTATTTTTTTAATTCCTGTGGGTCTTGTTTCTGCAGAACTCTCCACCTTATGGGCAGATGAGGAGCCTGGCATCTACGGCTGGGTCAAAAAAGCTTTTGGTCGTTCTATGGCTTGTATAACCATTTGGCTACAATGGGTTAATACTTTAGTTTGGTACCCAACCATTCTATTATTTATTAGTAGCACTTTAGCTTATTTAATTTATCCAGAAGGCACCCAAAGTAAAGTCTTTACCATCAGCTGCACTATCATCATTTTTTGGGGACAAACTCTAATTGCACTTCGTGGCTTACATGCCTCTGCTCGTTTTGCAAGCTTTTGTGCCATTGTCGGTATGATTATGCCGATGGCCTTGATTATTTGTTTAGGCATGTTATGGGTAGCCCTGGGGCATCCGAGTGTCATTTCTTATCATTGGTCTGACCTCATTCCGCATATCGGCGAACAGGACTCTTGGATTTCTCTCACGGCCATCATGACTTCTTTTTTAGGGATGGAGTTGGCAGCAGTACATGTGCGACAAATTAAAAATCCACAAAAAACATTTCCTAAAGCAATTTTCTACTCGGTCATTTTAATTCTTTTAACCATGATACTGGGGTCTTTATCCATTGCGATGGTTCTGCCTAAACAAGAAATCAATCTGGTTTTAGGTGTTTTACAAACCGGTACTAGCTTTCTGAAATACCACCATTTAGAATTTTTTATGCCCGTATTTATTGCTTTAATTTTTATAGGCAGCGTGGGCAGTATGGTCAATTGGATTTTAGCTCCAGCTCAAGGACTCACCTTTTCTGCTCAGGATGAATTTTTACCCAAATGGTTTGCAAAAACCAGTGAAAATAACATACCCAAACGCATTCTCATTCTGCAAGGCGTTGTGGTGACCGGTTTATGTTTAAGTTTTTTACTGATGCCTAATATCAATGCCATGTATTGGTTTTTCACCGCATTAAGTACTGAGCTTTATATGTGCATGTATGTCTTGATGTTTATTGCCGCTATCGTCATCAAAGTACGATATGCCCATATCCCTCGTCTTTTTGAAATTCCTGGTAAAAAAATCGGATACTATCTCAACTGTATTTTGGGTTTAATTGGCTGTGCCATCACTTTATATATTGGATTTTTCCCACCGCAAGAAGCTCTCTCCCTACCCCATCCAGAGCTTTATAAGCTTTATTTTGGGGCCGGTTTAGTCATCATGTTATTACCCGCCCTATTAAGACTGGCTTACAAAAAAATCTTTGGCTAATAAAGCCAAAAGCTTAGTCTTTAGCATCCCAAAGCCTTTGTTGCTCATCATGACGACAGCGTCTTTGGGTTGTAAATTCTCTACTAAGTTTTGCGCTAATTCATCAATATTTGGGAACACCATGACAGGACATGGCCAAGACTGGGCAACCGATTCAATATCAAAATCATAGCTATTTAAAACATATAAAACATCAACAGCTGATAAAGCATTTGGCATGCCTGCTAAATGATGCCCTGCACGCATGGAGTTGGAGGCAAAGTCTAATACGCCTATCACGCGCTGATGTTTTTTAGAATTTTTTACCGCAAGCGTTGTGCGTTGAATAGCTGTAGGGTGATGCGCAAAATCATCATACACTGTCAGATCAGGATGATGAAAACAAATCTCCATACGTCGTTTCACTGGTCGATAGTTTTTTAAAATATCTGCAGATTGCTGCAAAGGCACGCCTACTTTATGACTTGCCAAGAGAGCTGCTACCGCATTTTCAACATTATGCTGCCCCATCAATGACCATTGAACATAGGCCTCACCAAAACGCGTTTTTAATTTAAATTCAGAACCATCCGCCTGTATCCACTCAATTTGTGCATCAGTTGTATTATCCCATGACCAACAAAAACTCGGTGAGTAAATCCCCTTTTCAACAGCCCCATCAATGCCTTCATCCTGTGCGGGTCGAATCACCCAGCCATTTTGTGGTACCGTTCGTAATAAATAATGAAATTGCTGTTGTATGGCATCTAATGAAGGATAAATATCTGCATGGTCAAACTCCAGATTATGTAAAATCAGCCCCTGTGGACGATAATGCATAAATTTGGGGCGCTTATCAAAGAATGCGGTATCATATTCATCTGCCTCAATCACAAACCATTGCCCAGCACCTAATTTGGCATTACTTTCCAAACACTGTGGCACACCACCGATTAAATATCCTGGCTCAAGCCCTGCTTGCTCCAAAATAAATGCAAGCATCGTGGTGACACTGGTTTTACCATGCGTGCCAGAGACTGCTAAAACGTTATAATCTTTCAAAACTTCTTTTGCTAGCCATTCAGGGCCAGAGTAATACCGCTTGTGCATATTTAATAAGGTTTCAACAATTGACATCCCACGCTTCATGGCATTACCAACAATCACCTCATCAGCACTGAGCATAGGACCTGGATTATCATAACCCTCAATATACTCAATTCCATTTTGATTTAATAAATCACTAATGGGTGGATAACAAGCTGCATCATGCCCTGTCACACGATGGCCTTTTGCTTTGGCAAGAAGTGCTAGCGCACTCATAAATGTCCCACTAATCCCTAATATATGAATATGCATATGTTCACCTAAAAAAGTGTTTTAAAAGTCATTAAGAATAAAAAATTTACTCCAAACCAACCCAAATAAACAGCGAATGCAAACAACATGGTTTTTTGTAAAAAGATTTGATAAAGGCGAACACTCAATGTAACCTGCCAAAATGAAAGTAGTAATCCAACGATTAAGCTTAAAACAATAATTCCTTTTTGTAGGACCACCATCCAGCCAAATAAATTGAGCGTTAAGATAAAAAACATAAACAACAGCGCTAAACCATCCAACTGAAATAACATCATCATCCAGCAGGTCATCATTTTTCGCCAAACCGTCAATTGATTTTGTGTCCATAAGATAAAGCCTACATAGGCAAAGGCTAAGCCAATCTGGGCAATGATAAGTAGAATACTCGCCCAAAATGGAATGGTCATTTTACCCAATGAGTAACTTAAAACCAGTTGCACGCCACTGACTATTAAGGAAAGAGCCACCGCAATTCCAAGCATCATTGGAGAGTCTGGGGTGTTAAGGGGGGAGCGTTTAAATATCAGCATATTCCAATATACATCAATCATTTGTTTTAGCAGTGCTATCATTTTTCTTCCTCATTAAATTGACCTGCTGCACCACCGGCTCTTTCCAAGGACCAGTAATTTTATAAGTATATCCAGAGATTTGTTGCATCCCTTTATTGATAACATGATTAGCAGCCCAGGTTGCCACACCCGCTAAAGGACCGCCGGCAATGGTAGCTACCACGGGTAAACTCGCTGTAATATAAGGATAAACTTGTAATTCCAAATCGTACCACCTATCCAAGACATTTAAATTACCCTGTAATTTAACATGGGCAATAGGTCCGTCCAATTGAGAATCTTTTGTATGTAATAGCCCTTGATCTAAATCAAAATGTCCTTTAAAAATATCATAAGCAAAACCTGAGGTAGCCAGATCACTGAAATCTAACTGAAGGCGTCTGGGTAAGGTTTGCAAACTCAAAATACTTAAAAGTTTGCCTAAACCAATTTTTTGCTCGGTTTGAGCATCAAAATGCGAGATATTACCTTTTTTCAATTTAATATCTAAAGAACCTTTTAAGCTTTTTAAAGAAATTTTATTCAAAGCCTCATTCCAAAACCCATTGAATTCAATATAGCCATTACGTGTATCTGCAACGGGTGTTATCCCCCACTGAACCAGTAATTTAGATAAGTTGGAAATCATCATTTGACCCACAAATTTAATATGGTTTTTTAGGTTTTTTTGTGTCCAATTACCATGCAGTAAAATTGCATAGGCAGGACTTGAAACTTTTAGTTCTTCGACAACATATTCATTAGAAACTTTTTTTGCAGAGATGAATAGTTCACCTAAATTCAAATTATTGTAATGAAAATCCTCTGCTTGAATTTTTAGATCTAACATATCCTGAATCTTCCATGCAGGTGATTTCTCATCTTCTTTTTTATTTAATAACTTATCATCTAAATATAAACGACTAAGCTTGGCCTCCAATTCATTTTCATGCACATGATAATAAATGTCTCCCATCAACTCAGGCTCTGCAACGACAAAATGCCAAGTTTTTTTATCGTAGTCTATTTTCCAATTTTTTTGTTGGTATAAAACATCCATACTGATGCCATGATTTTCATGGTAAACCATATCGATTTCTAAAGGTTTTTCCTCTTGAGCAGACTTATTCCAAGGGCTGGGTAAATTAATCGTGACACCTTTTAATGGACTCTTCCACTGCATTTCCCAATTTTTAACTTGCCCATGCGGTAGTGAAATCACACCCTCAATCGGTAAATGGCCTTGAATGATATCTGAAGATGTAATATTCCAAGCTTTTTTAAGTTCATCAACCTCCATTTGCCCCTGAACAAATAGCTGTGTATCCCCGGCCAGCGGATGATGTTCAATATTTAAATTGAAATAATCAGCACCTACTCGACCTTTGAGTTTACCGCCATATAAACCGTTACCATTAAAATCAAGGTACCCTTTACAATTTTCAATATGTAAGGGTTGGCTAAAAATATTTAAATTCAGCGGCTGTTCATCGACTTTGATACGCCCATCGACAAAAATTTCATCACGTTCTTTATAAAGCGGAATATCTAATTTTAAATCTAATGTACCTCGGCCTTTAAATTCATAAATTAACCAATTTTGTGCTCGGTCTTTCAAAGGCGTCGAGAGTAAATACTGATATAAATTTTGAATGCGATTTTGAATTAATCCATGGACTAAAATGACTTCTTTTCCTAAACCAAGATTTGGGGCACTCAAATGTAATTGTGATACCGGTAAAGCGCCTAAAGAGGCTTTATCGATAAAGGCTTCTAAATTTCTTTGATTGACTTTTAAATTGGCATCAATCCCTGTTGTTAATGGCCAATCTTTAGCAAAGATTAAATCGACACCGTAGAGATGACTATTAATTGTAAATTCACCTTGGTTTTTTTCAAAAGGAAAGTCCTTCCATAAACCATTCAATACCATACTGCCACTGGTTTGCTTAATTTTTTTTACATCCTCTTGCAACCATTTTCTTAAGCCTGACTCAGGTAAAAACAAGTTCAAATATTTTAACCATTGGTGGGCATTTTCTGCTGACCAATTCATTTGCAATAAAAAATTTCTCTTTGCAGGAATCAGTGGTTCATCGATTTGACCACTCATAGTCAAGGCCAGATCACTTCTTGCCAAGATTAATTTTTCTATCAGCGCACTTGATACACCTGCTTGATTTTTTTGTACCGTTAAAACTGTTTGAAAATTATCAAAGACCAAAGGCCCTGTACCTTTGGGTTTTAAAATAAAATTAGGTGATGAAATTTCTAGATGTGCGGTCCCAGGCTCCCAACTCAAAACCCCATTTAAGCCACTAACTCCAGGGTACCCACCAAAGGCCTCCCATGAAAAATCTTGAAACTGCGTGATGAAATAATCCAACTGTCCATCTTTAAAGTTCAGTTGTACCTCTTTTAACTCTCCATCAGGTAAAAATAAAACATTTTTTAATGCCTTAGGCGGTAATTGTTCTTTAATTTTTCTAAGCAAGTTCAAAGGTAAATCTTTTAAATAGATATGATAAGTATTCCAATCAGATTGGAAAAACCATAAAAATTTGTCATTTTCTAATTTAAGTTTTGGCGATTCGAGGTTGAGTTTATCCATCGCCACTTCCCAACCTGTAGTGCGTTTTTTCCAAAGGCAGTTGGCTTGAAATAATTGATAAATGAATGTTTTTTTAGCATAAATGGATTGAATGACCCCATTTTTTAATTCAATTTGAGACTGAATCATATCAATACGGCCTTTATTCCAATCCACCCAAGCAGTACCATTTAAAATCCCCTCAAATCGAGAAAATTGTTTATCTTGAATATATTGTTTGTAGGCTGGTAAAGTTGTTAAATCCAAGTCCTCAATTTCGATATACATATTACCATTTTGGGGCAATGCTAAATTGGATAATAAAGGCATATCAATTCGTACTTTCAATAAACTATTTTGCCCAAACGAAGATTGTACCGACCAATGATAATTTCCAGCCTTTTTAATGCCTAATAAGCGGATATTTTTAAAGTCATATATTTTCTTAGATAAGGGATGAAAACTCAGTTGAATATTTTTAAGCAGTACGCGTTCTGGCGCAAAGGATATTAATTTACCTAAGACCAGAGCGGGATCACTTTGCATGCTTTGTTCACTTGAAAATTGACTTGCGCCTTGGATTTCCCAATGATCTTGTTTTTGAATAATATGTAAATCTAAACCATCAATATAAAGCATGCCAGGATGTAAGTGCCAATATAACAAAGTGCGAATGACATCAAGACCTATCCAGCACTCATCACACTCCAAAGCTTGTCCCTCTGGCGGTATCATTTTGACGTGCATTAACTTTAAAACCGGATACCATCCATACCAGCTGGTTTGTATATCTTCAATTTCAATGGTTTGATGGGCTTTTTGATTCAAAATGGCAGTAATTTGTTGTTTATAGGTTCTGGCCCACGGCGTTAAAGCTGTAAAGAAGGACACTAACAATGCATAAGTAATAACCAGTATCATCATGGGATACATCAAGCGATGCGCCAAATGCAAAAAGCCCATCGTGACGGGTTTCATAAAAACTTTGAATTGTTCAAACCTTTGGTTTTGCATTCATCCGTTACCTTAAATCAATCACATCAACATTTTTGGGTGGTGAAAAGTAAAATAATCGACTAGAAAGGGTTTGATTCACTTTGACACGACTCAAGCTGATTTGACTATACTGACCCAACTGATCCCAGAATTCGATTTTTTCTAAACGATTGGCTTCAAAAAATAATTTTACTTTTGCCAGACTATTTTTTTGATTCTTAGAAACCAATTGAAATATGGTTGTCTGACCATTGCTTTGTGAAGTCACTCGATAGCGCGCAACCCATAAATTAGGCTGACTCGACACAAATAATCCGGCGGTTCCCCCGACACCCGCTTTTTGTGGGCGTCGGGTTGCTTGCTGGATTTTAGGCTCATAAACCCAGACCGTTTGACCATCTGCTATCATGATTTGTTGTTGTGGTTTTTGAATAGTCCAATTCAATTGTCCTGGTTTTTTTAAACTAAAATGCCCATTAGACTCACTGACTCTGCGGCCATTCATCGTAACGGTTTGATTAAATTGTGCGTCTAAGGTTTTAATCGCTTCTAGCATTTGAATCAATTGATTATGTGCAGGCAATGCCAAAGCAAATGAAGTTAACAAAAACAAACTTAAACTTAAAAATAATTTCATCACTTCACCTCATTTAAGAATTTGAACTATCGGGGACTAAAACCTCACGTACCCCGCCCTCTAAGGGCCCAAGAATACCTGATTTTTCCATATCTTCAACTAGACGGGCGGCTCGGTTATACCCAATTTTAAAACGTCTTTGCACTGAAGATATACTGGCTTTGCGATGATGAATCACAAATTCAACGACTTGGTCATACAAAGGGTCTGACTCTTCTGCTTGGTCTTGTTCATCCATACCCCCTTCACCCAACTCCACACTCATTTGAGTGATGGCTTCAATATAATTTGGCGCACCACGTTTTCGCCAATCTTCTGCGACTCGATGAACCTCATTATCATCAACAAATGCACCATGCACCCTAAGTGGTGCCCCCGTTCCGGGGGCTAAAAACAACATATCCCCATAACCTAATAATTGTTCGGCGCCTTGTTGATCTAAAATGGTTCTTGAGTCAATTTTAGAAGAAACTTGGAAAGAAATACGCGTTGGAATATTGGATTTAATCAAACCCGTTAACACATCGACTGAAGGACGTTGAGTGGCTAAAATCAGATGAATACCTGCAGCACGAGCTTTTTGTGCGATTCGAGCAATCAACTGCTCTACTTTTTTACCCACTACCATCATCATATCGGCTAATTCATCAATCACCACTACAATATAGGGCAAAGGCTCAAGATGCGTTGGTGCATCTGCAACCAATGGGTCAATCGTTGGGTCAATCAATGGCTCGCCACGTTCTATTGCTTCTTTCACTTTATCATTAAAACCAACAATATTCCTAACCCCAAAGCCAGACATTAATCGATAGCGACGTTCCATCTCACTCACACACCAACGTAAAGCACTGGCAGCTTCTCGCATATCCGTGACTACTGGCGTTAATAAATGTGGAATGCCATCATAAACCGATAACTCTAACATTTTAGGGTCCACTAAAATCAATCTGACCTGCTCAGGTGTTGATTTAAATAAAAGACTTAATATCATGGAGTTGATACCCACGGATTTGCCTGAACCAGTGGTTCCTGCAACCAACAAATGTGGCATTTTAGCTAAATCAACGACCATCTGATGCCCAGCAATATCGACCCCCAAGGCAAGACTTAATGGAGAATGTGCTTGCAAATAAGCCTCTGAATTTAATACATCCCCAAAACGAACTGTTAAGCGTTCAGGATTTGGTAACTCTAAGCCCACCACTGTTTTTCCTGGAATCACTTCAACCACACGCACTCGATTCACTGATAGTGAGCGGGCCAAGTCTTTAGACAGGCTGCTGAGTTTACTGACTTTTGTTCCTGCACCCAATTGTAATTCAAAGCGAGTAATCACAGGACCTGGGTGAACAGCAACCACTTGCGCTTGAATAGCAAAATCCATTAAATGTTGTTCGACTTCACGTGACAAATGCTCTAATTCCTGGGCAGTATAGGCTTGATTACTTTTTAATTTTAGACCTTTTTCTAATAAAGACAGATCAGGTAGCCCCTCTTTAATCGCTACTTTAACTACATAAGGGCTAGACTCTTCGGGCACACTTTCAGGTTCATCACTGAGTAGTGGTTTTTGAATCAGGGTGGGCATGACTTTGGATTTAACAGGCAGTGTCTTTTTCTTTTCTTCAACAGGTTCTTTCATTTTGGGTTTGAGTTCAAGCCAAGTTCTTTGTCGCATTCCCAAATATTTTTCTTTAACAAATACCAAAGCATCCCCTAGATATTTGCCAAAAAATAAAGTACTCATGCCCAGATATTCAATGAGTTTTATCCAGGAAAAGCCAATAATCCAGGTTAAACCTAGAGACCAAAAACCTAAAAGAATAATTAAAGTCCCAGGTCCTTCAAAACCCTGCCAAAATAACTTGAGCAAGCCTAGGCCAACGATACCGCCTGGGGTATACCATAAATCATTTTGTTTTAATAAGATGTCACATAAGCCGCAAGCGCCGGTGATAAATAAAATAAATCCACAAAAACGCACCACCAATAAAGCCCAGTGATAATCTAAAACTTTTCGATAATCCCATAACATATGCAAAGCAATGAGTTCAATGCCAAAAGGGACCAAATAAGCCACATGCCCTAAAAATGCAAATAGAAAATGTGCTGCTTTGATACCAAATTGACCTGCTGAATTTTGCCAACTCATGGCAGTGTGCTGCATATTAGGTAAGGAATAAGTGACGAGCGCTAATAAAATTAATGCAGAAAAGCACGATAAAACGACAAACACCCCTTCCAACACATGCTTTTTAACAAGGTGTAAATGATAATCAGATTGAGATACTTTTTGACGACGATTTTTAGCCATGGACTTTTTATTAAAATAGATTTATCCGAGATAATACTATCTTAGCACAAAAGGAAAATTCACCAAATCGCTGACTCAATAATTCTTGAAATTATTTTCTAAAGAAAGACATTTTTTGTCAAAATCAAATAATTTCCGCTATTTCTAAAAATTTGTAATCAAAAACATTCAAAGCCTTTCACTCTGCAGATGCAACATTGTCCGGTATTGAATTGCATCATATGCTTAAAAAAGGCCAGCATACCCAATCAGATAATCAAACTATCTTCGACCAGTTCTATGGACTTGCGGCATAAATTCGCCCAAAATAACTCTATTTTTTGATTAAAAATATTTTTGCAACAAAACCCTTATCCTGCCCCTCCGTGCCAGCTCATGCGATGGTGATTGCTATTTTGAAGAAGTTTTAAACATCTGCATGATTTGCTCAACACCCTCAGTAATGGCAGAGTTTAATTCATCTGGATCATTGGTGATATCAATATCAACGCCAGTTTTACTTTTGGCAATCACTTCAAAAAAACAAGGGCCAACAAATTGACGTTCTTTTTGAATGGTTTGCCGAGGGTTAAAACCTCTTTCTTGTTCATCTCGAGTTGTACGCATGGCGATAAGCCTTGAGTAAGTGCTGGGTCCAATAAATACAGAAAGCTTATCCAAATGCTCAGGTAAATTTTTAGCAAGCACTAAGGCAAATAAACCCTCTATAATCATAACATCTTGAGGAGTAATGATTTCAGAGCCCACTCTTTTATTTGTGGCAAAATTAAAATGAGGTTTTTCAATCGGCTGTCGGTCGGCCAATTGAATGAGATGCTGTTCAATTAATGCTAAATCATACATTTCAAGGCGGTCAAAATTGGTCACTTGACGGTAGTGATTAATGTCCGTGACCTCATCGGGGGCTTCTATTGAGTAATCATCTAATTTTAAAATGGCATTACTCATACCCCATTTGAGAAGTTCTAAAGATAATTGAGCGCTTAGTGTAGATTTTCCAGAGGCAGATGCTCCTGCAATAAAAATAAATTTCATAAGTTCCAATAGGTTTAAATGATGATTTGCACATATTCTAAAGTGAAAGCAAAATTAATCAATGCATTCGTTTTTTATCTGAATTTGTTTTCTTTTAACTTTTTTATAATAAAAGATTGGCTTATCGCTCAACCAAAAAACATAATGAAAAAAATTAATCCATTATTATTTTTTGATATAATTAACTGTAATTTACTATTGTCCAGCAACTGCAGCCTATACGACTAAATATAATATCAATTGATAAGCCCATCGTAGTCATCTAAAATAGCCTTTATATTAAAATAATGTGGTCTTATCACCCTTTTAAGACCACTTGACTCAAGGAAAATTTATGAACCAACATCACCGCCTGATCATCCTGGGTTCAGGTCCTGCGGGTTACTCAGCAGCCATTTATGCCGCTCGTGCCAATCTCAAACCTGTTGTTATCACAGGGATGCAACCCGGTGGTCAATTGACAACTACAACTGAAGTTGATAACTGGCCAGGTGATGTATCTGGCTTAACAGGTCCTGCTTTAATGGAGCGTATGCAAAAACATGCTGAACGCTTTGATACCCAAGTTTTATTTGACCAGATCGAAACAGTTGAATTAGACAGCCGCCCATTTGTATTAAAAGGCCAAGACAAAACTTATAGCTGTGATGCCTTAATTATTGCTACTGGAGCCAGTGCTAAATATTTAGGCCTGCCTTCTGAACAAGCTTATCAAGGACGCGGCGTTTCTGCTTGTGCAACTTGTGATGGCTTTTTTTATCGTCAGAAAAAAGTCTGTGTAATTGGTGGTGGAAATACTGCTGTAGAAGAAGCTTTATATCTTTCAAATATTTGTGCTGAAGTGACATTGATTCATCGTAGAGATAGCCTTCGCGCTGAAAAAATTCTACAAGACCATCTCATGGCTAAAGTACAAAATGGTAATATCAAAGTGATTTGGAATCATGCTGTAGAGGAAGTCTTAGGAAATGACCTCAAAGTAACAGGTTTGAAAATTCAAGATATAAATACAAAAGCCCAACAGACTTTAGAGCTTGATGGGGTATTTATTGCCATTGGCCATGAACCCAATACCAAGATTTTTGCTGATCAACTGAATATGCGTAGTGGTTATATCATGATTCGTTCAGGTCTAGATGGGCAAGCCACATCAACCAATATCCCTGGTGTATTTGCTTGTGGTGACGTGGCTGATTCAGTCTATCGACAAGCCATTACCTCAGCAGGATTTGGTTGTATGGCAGCTCTTGATGCTGAAAAATTCCTTGACCAACTATAATTCATATTCTTGATCAAGTGCCGCAACAGCCCGTGGGTAACCGAGGGCTGCTGCTTTTTCCATGTATAAATGGGCTGTAAGATGATACCCTAAATCTTGATAGTAAGAAGCCAGCCTAAACATCGCAGAAGCCGAACCACCATCGGCAGCAGAAATAAAATAACGTTTAGCTTTAAAAAAGCTAGGCTCTAAGCCCTTACCATACTCATACATCAAAGCCATATTATAATTGGCTAAAACTTTTTCTTGCTCCCTGACTTTTTCATAAGCTTTTAAAGCTAATGCATAATTTTTATCCACAACCTCATAAATATAACCCAAGGCAACCGATGCTTTAGGAAGTTCATTTTCGGCTTTAGCAAACCAATACTTAGCTTGTTTTTCATCTGGCACACCCGTGAACTGTCCCATGTGATTTAAATATCCTAAGACAAACTGGGCAATCGAAGAGCTGGTCGCGGCTTTTTGCATCCATTGACGGGCTTGAAGTCCTTGTTGCTCGCCACCAATCCCATAAACCATTAAATAGCCATACTTCCACTGCGCATCCACATCACCTTTTTCAGCCATATCAGCAAACATTTGTCGAGCTTGTTTTTGGAGATTCGCTTGTGGCTGCAAGACCCATAAATTGGCTAAAACATGTTTTGCCAAATGATTATGTAATCGAGAGGCCTTGATTAAATCCTCCATGGGTGACTCTTGGCTTCCAAATTTCAAAGCCGCTAAATTAAGGTAAGCATATGAAAAGTCCACTTGTGCTGCTTTTTCTAATAGTGCTTGTTTTTCTTCAGAATCATTTTCATAAAAAGACCAAATAAAAGCACCAATCGGATGATTTTGGGCTTTTCTAAACCATTTTTTGGCCTGATGCTGGTGATGGGTATTTTCTTCGTCTCTATCTATCATTAAGCCCAAAAGAATAGCAGCCTCTGCATGACCACGACTGGCATAACTTAAAGCAGTTTTCATCGCCCAAGCTTTGTTTTTTGAACGAGGAGAACTTCCTTCATAAAAAGCTAAAGGTAGGGCCGCTTCTTGAATACCTGCTTTAAAAGCCCCTCGATAGAGTTTTCTTAATAAAGCATAATGTGCTTCTCTTTGCGCAAAACTCATCTGTTCACAAGGCTCTCTTGAAACCCATTCAGCCAAGCGATACATCCCTAAACCATTACCATTTGCAGCCGCCAACATAAACATATTTTTGGCCTCTTTCAAATTCTTGCTTTCTGGCACTTCATTAAGTAGACCTAAAGTAATTTGTGAATAAATATCACCTTTAAAAGCCGCATCGCGAAGATATTGTTTGCCTTGGGCCATTTCATGGCTATCGCCTCTAGTAATTTGCATGATGGCTAATTGATATTGGGCTCTTAAGTCATCTTGTTGCATGGCACTAAAATACCATTTCCTTGCCTTAGCTAAGTTTTTTTCTACCCCCCAAGAAAATTCATAACAGGCCGCCAATTGAAATTGTGCTTGAGTCACCCCCAAGTGAGCCTGTCTTTTTAAAGTTTTAATGTTTTCGGCACTAAATTGTTTTGGTAAATCCAAGACATAACTAGGATAATTTCCTTCATATGCTTTTACTGGGCCCTTTAGTTTTGTCAAAGCATCCATATACTCATAAAGAGAAATTTGTGAAGGCAATATAGGATTAAAATGTGGTTTAAATAATTCTTGAGTCGTCAATTGAAAAAACTTTGGATAAGCATTGAAATGCGCTTCTTTTAAAGCATCTTGGTTGTGCCAATCCATCCAAATGCCTTTTACACGATAAACACTATACAAAAGTGACTGTGATTGCATATTAGTTAAATTCATTGAAACGAGGCGATACTTGGCTTGTAGTTGTGTGCTGGGGTTATTTAAGACCTCTAAGCGTTTTTTTTGATCAGGGGACAAAGATAAAGTCATTAAATAAGCTTTAGCTTCTGGCATTTGGTTTTTTGCAGCCTCTAGTAACCATAAAACCCCATATTCAGCTTGATACAATGGAC
Organism: Legionellales bacterium; assembly: GCA_003489505.1. Lineage (GTDB taxonomy): Bacteria > Pseudomonadota > Gammaproteobacteria > Legionellales > Legionellaceae > UBA2653. The sequence goes on from DNMA01000038.1 coordinate 18,762, forward strand.
TGTCTTTTTGTAAATAAAATCTTCCTAATTCGTACTGTGCTAATGGAAAACCTTTTTTGGCGGCTTTCAGTAAAAAAGAATGTGCCTGGGCTTGATTATTCTCCTCTAATAACCATTGCGCTTTTAAAGTCAAAGCTTGCGGATAATTCTTTTGCAAAGCAGGCGCTAAGACATCTTGGGCTTTGGCTTTTTCTTTTTGTTGATACCAAAATTTTGCTTTAAAAACCTGTGCATCGGGATTGCCTTGTTTGAGTGCTTTTTCTAACCACAATGCCGCCAGCTTTTTATCGGCACCTTTTTTATCATCCAAAAAATAGCTTGCAAGATAAAATTGTGCTGAAGCATCTCCATCTTTTGCTGCATCAATATAGTATTTTCTTGAGATATCATAAGAAAGAGGCGCCCCATACCCATATTGATAGGCTGCAGCACAATACATCATCGCCGCTCTATCTTTTTGTAAAGCAGCCTGCTTAAACCAGTAAAAAGCTTGCTCAGGATTTTTAGCAATGAATAGGTAATAACGCGCCAAAGTCTGTTGTGCTGGTAAATATCCCATTTTAGCGGCATCTTCATAAGATTTCAGAGCTAAATGATTGTTTTTTTTCAATCCATAACCATATAAACGCATTTCAGCAAGATAATAATTACCGTAAATATCTAATGTTTTTTCTTGAGACAATAACTTGCCGGCTTCTTTAAACTTCCCCATCCGGTAAGCATCCAATGCGGTATCTGCCAGTAAAATAGATGAAAAAAAACTTAAAGAAATGCCTAATAATAATTTCATAAAATGCTTCCTAGCTATTCTGGAATAATTCCATATCGTTCAACTTGACGAATGGCATTGGCACGTGCATCGGCTTTTACCAACCAAAAATTTCCTCGATTATTTAAACCAAAACGAGTTTTGGGAAACTCACATACTGTTAGATGCGATTGGCAGTCTACGATATCACCTAACCCATCACCTTCTACAGATTTGGCACAAATATATTTAACATTCCCCTCCCCTGTAAGCAGTACTGCCCAAAGTTTGGGCTCTAAGGTATGATTCAAGAATGTTTTCATGGGAGCTGAATTCCCCAGCATATGATATAACTTAATGGGTTCATCAGAGCGATTATAAAAAAAATACAAAGACTCTCTATCTCCTTCAGCGCGAGGCTGAATTTCCAAGGTTTGATATTGATAGCGATACCCGACTTCCCCGCATCCATGTGGGCGCTTGAAATCATCTTCGGCATAACTGAATAAAGCATAAAACATCAACAGGTAAGAAAATAATTTCATCCTCAATTCCCTTTATTATTTTTTTACAGGTTTGACAATCACCAAGGTGCCCATTTGCTGATTTTTATCACTCGAAATTTCTACAAAATTTTTATTCAACCACTCAGCATCTCGAGTAAACAGTCGCACACATCCATGACTCGCCCGTCTGCCTGGAATATCTGTTGACCCATGCAGCGCAAACCCTTTATGAAAAAACATACACC
>DNMA01000062.1:0-7048 GCA_003489505.1 Legionellales bacterium
CTCCCAGCTGAGCTATAACCCCTTAATGAAATCGAATTCTATGATTTCATTAAGGGAATGTCAAGGCTTTTATTCTAAATTAAAAGTCTATTGAAAAAAAAACATTTAAACATTCGTTTTTTTAGAAACCAAAGCCGACTCTTACATCACGGCCATGAATATGCGGGTGGCTTCTATCATCACGGCCATGAATGTGGCTTCTATCATCGCGCCCATGAATGTGGATAGGGCCTCTTCCATGCATGTAGGGGTCGCTATCTACTCGTGTATGAAAACAGCTATGAAAATGACGATAACGCGGTGAGTCAAAGATAAAAAATGACCCACCGGCCGATTGTAGTGCATAAAGAAAAATAACCAAGAAAAGGGCTAATATAAATAGATTGACTATGGGAATGAATGCCGCTAATAAATTGTTGATAACCAATAATGAAAGACTAGCACTTAACATTAGATTTCTCCTCGAATAGTGGATTAAATATTATTTAGCTTCTGTTCTAATTGCTCAACCAAAGACTTTAAATAAGTGGATTCATGTAAAGATTCAATGATTTTTCTGGCTTGAGTAAATTCATTTTTGATTAAATATCTTAATTCCTCTTGTGGGTAAAAATGAGTAAAAGTCATTTTTTGATTACTTAAATCAGAGGATTGGTTTTTCCCCCATTGAGCGGATGCATAAACATCACCGTAATCATCTAACATTTGATAAGCCAAACCCAAATGATGGGTAAAATCTTTTAAAATTTGCGTATGTTTTTGACTGGCATCAGCACAAATCGCGACACTTAAAACAATAGCTTCTAAAAGAGCTGTCGTTTTTAAATGATGAATTTTTTTTAATTGTTCGAGAGTCAAATCTTGATTTTGCAAAAGTCTTAAATCCAGACATTGTCCACTGAGTACGCCATGTGGACCAATATGTTCTAAGATGATTTGTGTGACTGGAATGCTTTTTGTGCTGGGAAGTTTTTCTAATAATAATGAAAAGGCCAAATGATTGAGGGTATTACCTGTTAAAATAGCTGTGGCTTCATCAAAAGCTTTATGACAGCTTAATTTTCCACGACGATAATCATCATTATCCATAGCGGGTAAGTCATCATGAACTAATGAGTAGGCATGAATTAATTCAATACTTAAGGCAATGGGGTCTAAAATTTCATAGGGTAAATTAAAAATCTGACCTGTTGCATAGACCATAGATGCTCTAAATTTTTTTCCAGGCGTTTGCATCACATAATGTGTGGCTTGAAGTAAAACGGGATCAGGAAATTGAAGTTGATTTAAAAACTGTTCTTGATAATTATTGAAATGCTGAAGTTTCTCTTTAAAAAAAATCTCAGGGATTATCATTTGATGTATTGTCATTATTAGAGTCTTTCATTAATTGATTGATTTTATTCTGAGCTTCGTTGAGGGCAGTCTGACAATATTGAGAAAGTTTCATGCCTTCTTCAAATTTTTTAAGAGTTTCTTCTAGAGGTAGATCACCTTGTTCAAGGCTCTCTACAATTTTTTCTAATTCAGTAATCGATTGTTCAAAATTTTTGGCTGATGTCATAGCGTCCTCCAGTGATGAGAAGTTAACAATATTTCATGGACAAAGCAACCGCATTTATTCATTTTTGTCATGGATATTTTGTACAAATACGGTTTGTTGTGGCATTGGCATGACCACACCATGCTCATTAAAGAGTTTAAAAATACTGTAGTTTAAATCACTACTGATAACAGATTTTTTATTGGCATCGCGTATTAAACACCATAATTGGAACATCAAGGCATGATCACCAAAACCTTTGAATAGTACGTTAGGTTTTTGACGTCCAGTTTTGATAATATCATCATGAGAGTAAGCGGCTTGTAATAAAAGATCATTTACCAGTTGAATATCCGACTCATAAGCTACGTGCACTTGACTAAAAATAGATAAATATTTATCTGTGTACATGTAGTTGGTGACTCGTCGAGTGACTAGGTCAGAATTGGGCACAATGATATCTTCACGTTGAGGCGTAATGATTTGTGTTGAACGGACTCGAATTTTTTTCACCGTACCTTCCACACCATCGACATTGATTCTATCACCGGGCTTAATGGGTTTTTCAATTAAAAGAATTAAACCCGATACGAAGTTATTAACAATACTTTGTAAGCCCAAACCAATACCCACAGACAAGGCCCCTGCAACGATGGCAAGTCCTGTAAAATTAAAGCCTGCTGTGAGCAGTCCTGCAATCAGTGCTAGAGCAAAACCAATATAATTTAAGATAGAAGCCACAGCGACTTGAGTATCTTCTTCTTCTTCAAATTGATAAAAGCGAGCAATCGCTGTAGACATCATTCGACAAGCTAAAAAGAGTAAACAAAAAATAATGGCGCCAATGAGAATTCTTGCCGGATAAATAGTGAAATTACTAAAAATAATACCATTTAATAAAGGAGCATAGAGTAAATCCACATAAAAACTTAAAAAACCCAGACTTTGTCCAATGAGGAAAAGACCTAATGCAATAATTATAATTTGTAAGCTGAATTTAAGAATCAAGAGTTCAGTGTAGTTCCCATGCTCTTTATAGCCAAACAAATAACGAATTTTTGAATTTTGGGGTGGCGTGATGGCGTTGAGATATATCTTTTGTGCGGCTTGAACAAATAAGCCGGTCATAAAAGCAATAAAGATAATGGTTAAGCCTGAGTAAACTAAACGCATGGCTAAAACATGATAACCAATCATATCGCAAACAATACAGGTGAGAGTAAATAAAATGGAAGTATTTTTAAGTGCTTTTCGATGGTTATTAATCCAGGAAAAATGCCGGTGTTTTCTAATAAAACGATAAACATTAAATAAGGTCAGGCCTAAAATGATAATGAGAAGTAATGTTTGTGTTGCAATAATTGCTGTTCGGTTTGGATTGAGCAGTGGTTTAATCCATGGGCCTAAAGCTCTTGCAAATAGAATAAAGATGATGATGGTAATGAGCGTATCAAAATATTTGAAGTCAAGCCCATACCAATAAAATAAAGCTCTGACTCGCTTAATAGAAAAAATAAAATGATTTAAAAAGATTAAGCCGATGTAAATAGACAGAATTTTAAAAAATTCACAAAGTTCAGTCGGTATTGTAGGATGGAATATGCACCAGACCCAATTGAGTAGCATCCAATTGGCAAAAAACAAGCTCACGACCCATTCTAAATGTTCTCCTTTAAGTCTAAAGATTTTTTTAAAACGTGGAACTCTGGAAAAATACCAATAGATGTATATGGCGAAAAATATACTCAATAACAAGGTATAAGCAAAAATTGGCCATTGTATTTGAGACAAATCAAAGGAGAGCTTATTCTGAATTAGGTTATGATGGTTAAAGTTTTTGATGAATTTTGGAATGCCTTTCCAAATCGGTAAGGTTTGTGAAAAGGTTTCTTCTTTTTTAAGCTCTGCTGCTGCCGACTGATAAGCGGTAATGGCTTCATCTGCACGAATGGTAAATAAACGGCATTGGGCTTGAGCATTGCTTAGTCGTTTCGATTCTTTTTGCAAATAAACTTGATCTGCTGTCGTCGTGTCTAAAGGAATGAGCGCGGTGGTTTTGGTTTCACCAGGTAAGCTAGGTGGTGAGAGTAAATTACTAATATAATTAAGTCTTTTTTGGGTATTCTCGACACAGTCTTGGGCTTCGTTGTTCAGGTTTTGTAGTTTTTTAATAGCAATTTGTAAATCTTTTAAATTCAGGTTTTGTGTAGAAAGTTTTAAGTTGATTTGATCAAAAACCTTGTTGGCCTCAAGTGTATTAAAGTCTTCTTGATTATTGAGATTATTTTGATAAATAGGATTCTTAATGGTTTGAGGGTCTTGAGCCCAGATAAAAGGCATAAAAAAAATAAAGAGGATAATTGCGTAAAATTTTTTCATATTTTTATAAGTTTTTTTTATGATTTGTAGTCATCATACACAGAAGACTAGGTTTTTTCTATAGCTGAATTCATGGTAATGATTGACCTAAAAATATCTTTTTGTCTAAAAAAAATATTTTTAAAATATATCTTATAATTAATGTAAGAAAATAATGATAGGCAGAAAATAATGACATTAATGCCATTAGGTGGAAACTTTTTAATTGCCATGAATAAGCCAGAAATTAAACAAAGTATTTTTGGTCAGGCTGTTATTTTTGTTTGTGAGCATCATGAACAAGGTTCCGTTGGATTAATCATTAATCGTCCGACCTCATTTCATTTAAGTTATATCTTTGAGCAGTTAAATTTAGATTTTGAGAATGCCATAAATAAAGAATTGCCATTACTATTTGGCGGACCTATTCAGCCTGAAAGAGGTTTTGTTTTACATCAGCCACCAGGTGAATGGCGTTCAAGCTTGATTATTAGACCTCATGATGTGACTTTAACCACCTCTAATGATATTATTAGAGGGCTTGCTGGTAATCAGGGACCTGAAAAAGTTTTGATTACTTTAGGTTATAGCGCATGGGAACCACAACAATTAGAAGAAGAAATTATGAAAGATTATTGGTTAGTTTGTCCTTTCAATAAAGAATTAATTTATGAGGTTCCGTTTGCAGATCGTTGGGCCTATGCGGGCAGTTTATTAGGTATAGATCAATTAAATTTAAGTTTTATATCCCCTGGTAGTCGAGATGTATAAAGAAGGTTATTGTCTAGGTTTTGATTTTGGTTTAAAAAAAATTGGGTATGCTATCGGGCAATTTATTACCCATACTGCTCAACCCCAAGGTATTATTCATGTTAAAGACGGTCAAGTAGACTGGGATGCTATTCGAAAAATCATTAAGGAATGGCGGCCGGTATGTTTGATTGTCGGTTTGCCGAAAGCAATTGATGACTCACCTTTATATATTACCGAATATGTTTTACAGTTTGCTAAGGATTTAGAACAGTTTCATTTGCCGGTTCACTTATCCGATGAACGCATGACGACCAAAGAAGCTAAGAGTCATTTATTTGAAAAGGGCGGTTTTAAGGCCCTTGCTTATGGAAAAGTTGATAGTGTGGCAGCTGCAATCTTACTAGAACAATGGATGAATGAGCCTAAAGCCTCTTTTTAAACAGATTTTTGTTTTTTTTCTAATAGTTCTTTAACTTGTTTTTCAAGAATTTCGACTTTATCACGAGTTTTTGCTAATACTTGAGTTTGTACATCAAATTCTTCACGGCTGACGACATCTAATTTAGCAAGTGATGATTGTAAAATCATTTTAATTTTTTGACGTAAATCATCTTCAATTTCTTGGCGATTAAAAGGTAAAATTTCTAATAGTTTTTTACTGATTTCATCAATTTGAAAATTGGGTAACATGTCAACGCCTTAATTTGTCAAAAGATAGTCATCCTAGCATATGTGTTGTCATTTAGGTAGAGACATGTTGTAGAATAAAATTCCATTGGTTGTCTGTGACAGGCATGACCGAAAGTCGATTACCTTTTCTTATAAGGGGCATTTCCTGAAGCTCTGGATGCTGATAAAGTTGTTGTAAGGGTAGAACTTCTTTGAATTTTTTTACAAATTGAACATTGACCATTTCCCATATAGGCTTTTCTGGAGTACTTTTAGGGTCATAGTGAATATCTTGTGGGTCTTGTGCTGTAAAATCGGGATAGGCTTCTCGACAGACTTTTGCAATACCAATAATGCCAGGTACTTTGCAATTGGAGTGATAAAAAAACACTAAATCGCCAAGTTTCATTTGTTTCATGAAGTTTCTAGCTTGATAGTTTCGAACACCATCCCAAGTGGTGGTCATCTCTTTAGCATGCATTAAGTCGTCAATACTAAATGCTTCGGGTTCAGATTTCATTAACCAGTATTGCATATTTGTCTCTCACTACACAGATTGATTTTGAATATTAGCATTGCTATTGGCAATAAAAAATATCATTTTCAGTTATCACCATATCTAAGAGTTTATCATGCGCCTCAAAGGGAATATCTTTTCTTTCCTGAAAGGCATAGGCTACCCCAATCAGTGTGGGTTTTTGAGATAAATTGGATAAGGCTCTATCGTAAAACGCTTTACCCATTCCTAGGCGATGTCCTTTTTGATCAAAGCCGACTAGAGGAAGTAAGATGATATCGAGGTTCTCAATTTCAATTTTTTCTTGTTGCTGAGGCTCAGGTATGCCATATCGATTGTTCAGATAAGGTTGAATGTCTTGGCAAAAAACCATGGTTTGATGATCAATTAGCTTAGGCAAATAAAATTTTTGATGAGAAAGTGGTGCTAAGCGATGGAGACATACCTCATTATTGCAACTTAAATAATAGGCAATATTTTGAGATTGTTGAAATAAGGGAAGATTTAGAATTTTTTGACAGATTTTTTGTGAGTATTCCTCTACAAAGGTTTGAGAAAGTGCCTTTCTTAAACAGAGTAGTTCATTTCTTAAGTGGTTTTTTTCTCGACTCATTTGATCTTAATTTAACCTATGTAATTTTTATTGATAACAATTATTTATTTTTTAATCTTTTTTGCTAAAACGCACATTTTACAAAATATCAAATCTATTATATTAGTATATTAAATTTGCTTGAATAAAAAGCGTTAATTGAGAAAATATGAGATATCGAAGTAGTTTTCTTGATTTAGCAAAAAGATTTTGATAATTTAAATTTTCAAAAATTGGCTGGGCTCCAAATTTGAGTAAAAAGCTCCTAAAATGAATTGCTTAGCTTGTTTAATTGAGGTCCATATGACAGAAATTTTTGATGATGAAGAAAAAATTAGTCCTGAAGATGAAGAAGTAATTGATGTTGAAACTGAAGAGACTTGGGAGGTAGCTAAAACCAACCCATTATCTGATGCGAGACGTCGTTTAGAAGATATGATGGATGAAAAAAAATTAAAAGAAGAGCTTGATGATTATTTTATGAATTAGATGATTTGTAAGTTTTTCTTTGATAGGTTAACTTATATCTATCAGTCATTTATTATAATTTGAATATTATGCAAAACTTTTCAGCTTCGGCTCATTGGCGAGACTCTGCAAGAAATGCTCGTTTTTT
>DNMA01000062.1:7404-8289 GCA_003489505.1 Legionellales bacterium
TTGTGCATATTAAATTATGGACTGCTCTTTTGGTCGTGGTTAACCTGATTTTTTTCTCAATTATCGAGCACTATGGTTTTACTATCCCTGTTTTTTTTCGTTGGCTAAGACTTTTTTTTGCAGGCCCCATTAAGCTATCCCAACCATGGTGGATTAGATGATAAAAAGTATATCTGAGATGTTGGTGGCGATTTCAAAAGAACTGAACGCTCGTTTTTATCTTTTAGGAAAAATGGTTTCTCCAGAAGAAGTTTTTTCGCCACAAGGCTTATTACCAGCATTTGCAAAACGTGCTGAGGACAGATGCCTGTTCTGTATAGGTTATGGGCTTGGGATGACTATCAAAGATTCTGAGCAGGGCATGCTCAATGCTGAGGTTATCTTTGATGAAGCAACGCCTACAGGTCTTCGATTGGCGTTTATTACCGATGTTTTGTGTGAAATGATTGACTCAAGTCCTACGAGTGATTACACTGCACTCGATGAACTCTTAAAAGAACATTTATTTTAATAAGTGTTTATTATTTATATTTAATGTTTTTTACAAATTTTACTCTATTTGTGTTATTATATACATATAAGTTATCAAATAATTAGGTGATGTATGGCTGTTGAAGTTAAAGATACTGTTTTAGCGGCATTTGTTGACGCCCAAAAGAAATTATCAGGTATGAGTGATCAGCTTGAAAAAGTTAATAGTATTCCAAATATTCCTGTTGAAAAAAAAGAAAAAAATGCTTTGGCTTCAAAAGAAATTAAAGAAATTTTAACAATATTTATTAATATGCATCTTAAAATTGTTAACCAAAATCTTCAAAGCCCAGATACTACAGAAAATAAAGAAAATACAACTGCACCTCGTAGCCCAAGATTTTAATTATTAAA
>DNMA01000148.1:0-4936 GCA_003489505.1 Legionellales bacterium
ATTTGACGAGACAATACAACAGTCGCATCTAAGTGAGCAAATGTTGTTGCTGGAGATGGGTCAGTTAAATCGTCCGCTGGTACATATACCGCTTGAATAGAAGTAATCGAACCGGTTTTGGTTGAAGTAATACGTTCTTGTAACATACCCATTTCTTCAGCCAATGTTGGTTGGTAACCTACCGCAGAAGGCATACGGCCTAATAACGCAGACACCTCTACCCCTGCTAAGGTGTAACGATAGATGTTATCGATGAATAGTAGTACGTCACGACCTTCATCACGAAACTTTTCCGCCATGGTTAAGCCAGTTAAAGCAACACGTAATCGGTTACCTGGTGGCTCATTCATCTGTCCGTATACAAGTGATACTTTATCTAATACGTTAGAGTCTTTCATTTCATGATAGAAGTCGTTACCTTCACGAGTACGCTCACCCACACCTGCGAATACCGAGTAACCACTGTGCTCGATAGCGATGTTACGGATTAACTCCATCATATTTACGGTTTTACCTACACCCGCACCTCCGAAAAGACCAACTTTACCGCCTTTCGCGAAAGGACATAATAAGTCAATAACTTTAATACCGGTTTCAAGAATTTCTTGACTACCTGCTTGTTCTTCGTAAGTAGGCGCTGAACGGTGAATTGACCAATGTTCTTTGGCACCAATATCACCTTTTTCATCTATTGGACGGCCTAAAACGTCCATAATACGGCCTAGTGTTTCAACACCAACTGGAACTTGAATAGGCTCACCGGTATTGATAACGCTTAAACCACGTTTCAAACCATCAGTGGTTCCGAGTGCAATCGTACGAACGACACCGTCACCTAACTGTTGTTGAACTTCAAAAACTAAATTCCCTTCTTCAATTTGCAATGCATCATTGACTTTAGGAACATCTTCGCGTGGAAACTCAACGTCTACCACCGGACCAATAACCTGTACAATAGTACCTTTACTCATATCTCACCCTCTTATAAAGCAGCCGCACCGCCAACAATTTCCGCCAATTCTTGGGTAATTGCAGCTTGACGCGCTTTGTTATAGGCCAATTGAAACTCTTTAATCAGCTCACCTGCATTATCGGTCGCACTTTTCATTGCAACCATCTTAGCCGCTTGCTCACAAGCAATGTTTTCAACAACTGCTTGATAAACCTGCATCTCTATATACCGACTCAATAAATGATCTAACAATTCTTTTGCATCGGGCTCATAGATGTAATCCCAGTGATGTTGTAAATCTTCATCTTCATCATTGTTTGGCAATGGAAGTAATTGTTCAATCACGGGTTTTTGAGTCATGGTATTCACAAACTCATTATAAGCGATATAGAGTGCGTCAATTTCACCCTCTTCATAGGCTTTTAACATCGATTGTACGACACCAATCACATCAGTAATACTTGGTGTATCACCTAAAGGACCTGATGTTGCGATAACGTGTCCACCGACTCGACGGAAAAAAGCTTGCCCTTTACGTCCAAAAATAGCCATTTCGGTTTTAACTTCTTGCTCATTCCAGGTACGCATTTGCGAAACTGCAAGGCGTAATAAATTCGCATTTAAGCCACCGCATAAGCCTCTATCAGAGGTGACAACAATCAAACCTACTTTTTTCACTTGACGTGCTTGTAGGAAAGCATGACGATACTCTGAATTAGCTCGCGACAAATGTCGAATAACTTGACTAATTTTTTGTGCATAAGGACGAGAAGTTTTCATGCGATCTTGTGTTTTTCGCATTTTACTCGCAGCAACCATCTCCATAGCCCGGGTAATTTTCTGGGTATTTTTGATGCTTGCAATTTTGCTTCGAATTTCTTTTGCACCAGCCATTTTAATTCACACTTATGTAAAGGTGGTGCGCAAACACCACCGTTGGTTGATTAGGCAATTTTCTTATATGCTGTCACAGCTGCATGCAATTCTTTTTCAATTGTAGCGCTGTAATCACCAGTTTCATTGATGTTTTTCATCAAGTCAGCATGATGATGTTGCATATAATCTTGAAGACCGTGTTCAAAAGCACTAACTTGTGCAACTGCAACATCGTCTAAAAAGCCTTTTTCAATTGCGAATAATGACACAGACATTTGTGCTACAGAAAATGGCGCATATTGTTTCTGCTTCATAATTTCAGTAATACGTTGTCCACGCTCTAATTGCTTACGTGTTGCTTCGTCTAAGTCAGAAGCAAATTGCGAGAACGCTTCTAATTCACGGAACTGTGCTAAAGCTAGACGTGTGCCACCACCTAATTTTTTCATAATCTTAGTTTGAGCCGCACCACCTACACGTGATACTGATAAACCGGAGTTAATCGCTGGGCGAACACCTGAGTTGAATAAATCCACATCCAAGAAAATCTGTCCGTCAGTGATAGAAATCACGTTGGTAGGTACGAATGCAGATACGTCACCTGCTTGGGTTTCAATCACAGGTAATGCAGTTAAAGAACCTGTTTGGCCTTTGACTTTACCCTTAGTTAATTTTTCAACTTCTTCAGCGTTAATACGCGCAGCACGCTCTAATAAACGAGAGTGTAAGTAGAAAATATCACCAGGATAAGCTTCACGACCAGGTGGACGCTTTAATAATAAAGAAATTTGACGGTATGCCCAAGCGTGTTTAGTTAAATCATCATAAATAATCAAGGCATCTTGACCATGTTCCATGAAGTACTCACCCATCGCACAACCAGCATATGGTGCAATGAATTGTAATGCAGCAGCGTCAGCAGCGCCTGCAACAACAACAATTGTATGATCCATGGCGCCATGTTCTTCTAATTTTCGAACAATTGCAGCAACAGATGATGCTTTTTGGCCAACAGCAACATAAATACATTTTATACCAGTACCTTTTTGATTGATAATGGTATCAATTGCAATCGCTGTTTTACCCGTTTGACGGTCACCAATGATTAACTCACGCTGTCCACGACCGACTGGGATCATCGCATCGACCGCTTTCAAACCAGTCTGAACAGGTTGAGAAACTGATTGACGAGCAATTACACCAGGTGCAACTTTTTCAATTGGGGCATATAATTTAGACTCAATAGGGCCTTTACCATCGATAGGTTCACCTAATGCGTTCACCACACGACCTAATAATTGTGGGCCGACGGGAACTTCTAAAATACGTCCAGTACAACGTGCTTTTTGACCTTCAGATAAATGAGATGCATCACCTAAGATTACCGCACCTACAGAATCTCTTTCTAAGTTCAAAGCTAAGCCATATATATTGCCAGGAAACTCAATCATTTCCCCTTGCATAACCGCTTCCATACCGTGCAGACGGACAATACCGTCTTTCAGGCTTACAATTGTACCTTCGTTGCTAACTTCAGCAACAACTTTAAATTGTTCAATTTTTTGCTTAATAATGTCACTAATTTCTGAGGGACTCAGCGCAATTTGTTCTGACATGAAAGAATCCTCTTAATAAAAACCTTCTCAAGAAGCTGTATACAATGATTGAGCTAATCGATGTATACGACCACGTAAAGTACCATCTATCACCATATCGCCGATTTGAATCTTCGCTCCACCAAGGAGTTCAGGCTGGATGACTTGAGTTAAATTGACGGTTTTGTTTAATTTTTTTTCTAAACCTGATACCAATTTACTGATTTGAGCATCATCAAGTTTTGAAGCTGTAAAGACAAAACCCGAGCACATTTTATTGTGTTGAGCTTTCAGCAATTCATATTGACGATAAACTTCAGGAATAACAGGCAAACGTCGATGTTCAGACATCATTTCAAGCGCATGATCAACGAATAGTAATTGTTCTTTGCTCTTGACTGATTTCTTGGCAACTGCTGTTAAAATTTCAACAAGCATCGCCGCTGTTACTTCTGGATGACTCAGCATGCGCTGCATCTTTTCATCTTCAATCGCTTGAGATAAAACATGTAAAGCATCGCTCCACTCATTCAGGGATTGATGCTTTAAAGCCAATTCAAACAATGCTTTGGCATAAGGTCGAGCGACAGTTTGTATGTCTTTCATATCGACCTAACCTTGTGCAATTTCAGTAATTAATTGATTAACAGCTTGTTTTTTGGCAGATTCAGGCAAAGCTTCTTGAATGACCTTTTCCATACCTGCTAAAACTAAATCTGCTAACTCCTGGCGTAATTTTTGCTGTGCACGTTGCATCTCTAAGCTAATTTGCTCTTCGGTTTGCTTTAAAATACGCGCTGCAGATTCTTTCGCTTCGACTCGCGCTTCTTCAACTAATAAAGCAGATTGTTTATTTGCTTTTTCAATCAAATCAGCTGCTTGTACTTTAGCTTCTTTTAATTCTTCTTTAATATGCTTTTGAGCCAACTCTAATTCATGACGACCACGTTCAGCAGCAGCTAAACCGTCAGCGATTTTCGCTTGTCTTTCATCAAGTGCTTTTGATAATGGTGGCCATACAAATTTCATGGTAAACCATACAAAGCCAGCGAAAACTAGCATTTGTACCACCAGAGTCATGTTAATATCCACGATCTCTTCTCCAATAAAGCGAGATGGGAGAAAACTCTCCCATCAAATTAAGCTGTCAAGTTTGCTAGGAATGGGTTTGCGAATGTAAAGAACAATGCAATACCAACACCAATCATGGTTACCGCGTCTAAAAGACCTGCAACGATGAACATTTTAACTTGTAACATAGGAACCATTTCAGGTTGACGAGCAGCGCCTTCTAGGAATTTACCACCTAATAAACCGAAACCAATCGCAGTACCTAAAGCACCTAAACCAATTAACAATGCTACCGCAATAACGGTCATGCTTTGTACTTGAGCTAACAAACTAGCAACTTGCATTTTTTTCCCCTTTATTTTAACAAAAATTTAACACAAAAATATTTCTTAGTGTTCTTCATGTGCCAAGCTAAGATATACAATCGTTAGCACCATAAAGA
>DNMA01000148.1:5307-6007 GCA_003489505.1 Legionellales bacterium
AATACCTGGGTGATTGATAAAGAAACAGAACCCACAGTTGGTTGAGACCAATTTGCTTGTAATGTTAAAAGACCAATCAAGATAAAAATCAATTCACCAGCGTATAAATTACCAAAAAGTCGCAGAGCCAATGAAATTGGTTTAGCGATTAACCCTGTTAACTCCAATAATAAATTAAATGGAATCGCCAGCGGATGGTTAAATGGCTGCAATGTGAGCTCTTTAGTAAATCCTTTGATGCCCTTGATTTTTAGGCTGTAAAAAATAATTAAAAAGAATACAGACAATGACATCGCAAATGTCATATTTAAGTCGTTGGTAGGAACTACTTTCAAGTAGTGGAAGCCAAACAACTGTGCAATTTTAGGTAAAATATCTACAGGCACAATGTCCATAAAATTCATTAAAAAAACCCACAGGAAAATGGTCAATGCCAAAGGCCCAATGAGGTCATTCTTACCATGGAAACAATCTTTAACTTGCCCATCAGCAAACTGAAGCATCATTTCTGCAAAATTTTGTAATTTACCTGGAACGCCTGTGGTTACAGAACGAGCTGCTGCGTATAAAACGCCAATAGCGATGAGTCCCATCAAAACTGAGAAGAAAATAGTATCGAGATTGAGTGTCCAAAATCCACCACCGTTGCCCAGTGACATGGTTTTTAGGTTAAAAGTTAAATATGTTAAATGGTGCTTAA
>DNMA01000096.1 GCA_003489505.1 Legionellales bacterium
CGTTTTTTAATACGGGGCGCACCTCAATTTAACTAATATTAAATTGTGTGGTGGCATCAAAAAAGGATGAAATTATGATTTCAAAAATGTTGATAGCATTGATTACAGGCTCCATCTCTATGGCTTCATATTCAGCTAATTTAATGATTAAATCAGTTGAAGGTGCAAAGGTATTAGATGGTTCATATCAAGTTTCAGTTGATAAAAATACCAAAACCTATAGTTCTAAAAATGGTGAGATTACAGGAAAAAAAATCTTTAGCGAAAAAACGCTTAATCGTGATGGTCGCTCTAAAACCTTTAAAAGTGAACAGTTAATCACCAAAGGCGGGCAACAATTTACAGTACATTTTCTTGGAAGACAAGAGGGCGGTTATGAACATGGTTACGTCCAAGTTAAAAAAGGAAGCAAGCTTATTAGTAGAGGATTCTATCATTATAATAAATGATAGTGTTTGTACTCTTCTTTTAAGCAAGATTTTTTGCGAAGAAAACCAAGGCGATAAATAGGGTTCAATTTTTTCTACTATTTTTTGCATTCCACGATTACTTTTTTTCTCACTAGTTTTTCAATATAATTCATTAAATCATGACAACTTTGATGCATTTGAAACGAAAAGGCATCCGATTGATATTCATTGATTTAATTTAAAAATGGAAGAAATTGATAGAGTAATGCTTCAAAGTAAAAACATTTCATTTCATGAGTGATTTGTCGAAATAGAATGAGTTCTGCAATATGATAAAACATCATCATTTGGCAGCATAGGTGAAAGAATTTTAACATAACAATATCAAAAATGAACATATCTTAGAAAATCATGCGGGTCTTATCAAGAATATTCATTCGACTAAACTCAACAGACTCCTTGGTGGCTATGCATTGCCAAGTCTGTTGGTTAAAAGCGTATTGCTCTTTAATGGCTTTAAATACACTAGGCTCAAATGCGGCAATATTAGAAAGTTGCTCTTTACATCGGGCAGAGGTATAAACAAAAGCCTTGACTCGCGATTGGCGCATTTCAGCTCCAAGTTCTTGGCTAAGTTGATAGCTATTGGGGTGGGAGATATCTTCTGCAAATGCTTTGAATGGCGGCTCATTTAAAGCAATTCCACTGGAGGTATTGATCAATACATTGAATGCTGTATGGGTGGTATTGATGTAGGATAAATTGGCATGAGAGTCTAGGTGGAATTTTTTGATGTAATAGGCGACTTCTGCCAGTGCGGTTTTTAATTCTAAAGAGCCATACCATAAAGAGGGTTCAAAGCGGCTTCCAAAACGCGAGCCATATTGCAAAGGCGGATAACGAAAGGGTGTATAGATTAAATAATCTTTTTGGCTTTGAATCTTGGGTTTAGACTGTTCAATGAGGTTTTCTAAAATATCGTGCTCTTCACTGGTGTCGACTAGGTCTCTTGCGCTTAGAATATGCTGAGCCTCTACAACACGCCAAGGTTTGTGATGAAGGCTTTGAAAATAATTCTTTCCTTGGCAAGATGTCCAGATGCTCATAACTTACCTCGCATGGCATCAAGATATTGTGCAACCTCCACTAAACCGGAGACATTTTTCATATGTTTAAGCGGTGTTTCTAATTGAAAAGCTTGATTGGGGGCATGCAACCAGAGCTTTGCTTTATCATGATGATTACCCACAAGAGCATTGAGACTTCTATAAATGCGTAATAATAAAAGTGCCATCTCACCTTCTTTGGAATGGGGATTAATCCATTTTTTTCCTTGATGGAGTCGGGTCACCGTTGCTTCACTAATTCCTAGCGTTTCACTTAGGTCTTTGCCGCTGAGCTCTAGAAATTCAGCAAGACGAAGAATAGCCTTGGTAAGGACTCGTTCTTCATCTTTTGGATCTAATTGCGCATTTGTTTTCATATTCACCTGCCTTTCATATGAAATTTTACAACTTAATAATTTAAAATGCAAGTTGGCAGCGGGGGCAAAAAAAACTACTTCTTTGCCCAATTCTCAAACTTTGAATGGGTGTTTGACAGACCAGACAAGGTTTTCCCTCACGTTGATAAACTTTGAGCTGCTGTGAGAAATAACCTGGCTTGCCCTCGCTATTCATATAATCAGAAATACTGGTACCACCTTGACGAATCGCTTCTTTTAAAATCAATTGTATAGCTTGAACTAAAGCCTCTAATTCTTCAAGCTGAATGGACTCTGCTTGTCGTAATGGGTGGATGTGAGCCAGAAACAAAGCTTCACTCGCATAAATATTACCCACACCCACGACAATATGTTGATTCATGATGTGGTTTTTAATAGGAACTGTTTTATTGCGACAGCTTTCTAGCAGGTATTGTGAATTAAAAGCCTCAGACAAGGGCTCTGGACCTAATTTTTGAAATAAAGGGAAGTGCTCTAAGTCCTCAGTATATAAAAAAGCACCAAATCGTCTAGGATCATTGTAACGTAAAATATGACCATTCTCTAAAATGATATCAATATGGTCATGTTTGGCAGGTAATAAGGTTTCTTTTAATATTCTTAAGTGACCCGACATTCCCAAATGAATCATTAAATATCCTTGGGTGAGATGAATAATAATATATTTTGCCCTTCGACTCACATTCAATATCTTTTGGTGCAGAAGAATCTGTTTTAAATTTTGTGGAATGGGCCATCGCAGTTTAGGTGTACGAACTACTACCTCTTCAATGGTTTGTTGTTTTAGGTAGGGCAGTATTCCATCACAGGTTGTTTGTACTTCTGGTAATTCAGGCATTTCATGTACTCATTTTTTAATTGATTTTGCAAGCATATCAAGAGATTATAGAGAATCAAGAACATTAAAAAAATAATGGGAAAATCATTATGCAAAATGTATCATCTTGCACCTTTATAGCAACCAATGAACTCCAAGGCGCCTTAAGTGATTATCAAGGACATTGGGTGGTATTATATTTCTATCCAAAAGACTCAACCCCAGGTTGTACTCAAGAAGGTCGAGATTTTCGTGATATGTATGCGCAATTTGAAGCACTGGGCGCAAAAATTTTTGGAATATCCCGAGATAGCTTAAAATCACATGATAATTTTAAAGCCAAAGAAGATTTTCCATTTGATTTAATTAGTGATCAAAGTGAAGATTTATGCAAAACCTTTGATGTGATTAAAGAAAAAAATATGTATGGTAAAAAGGTCATGGGTATCGAAAGAAGTACTTTTATTTTAAATCCCAAAGGTGAAATTGCTTTTGCATGGCGTGGGGTGAAAGTGCCGGGTCATGTACAAGCTGTGTACGAACAATTAAAGCAATTACAAAGAGATATTTAATGAATATGAATCCAATTTATTTAGGCGTAAATATTGACCATATTGCAACGATTCGTCAGGCGCGTGGGACCACTCGTTACCCTGATCCGGTTCAAGCCGCAATGGTTGCCGAAGAGGGCGGAGCTGATGGGATTACTTTGCATTTGCGTGAAGACCGCCGCCACATTCAAGTTCGAGATGTCCGTTTGATTAAAGAAGTCATTTTAACGCGCATGAACTTTGAAATGGCTGTGACTGAAGAGATGTTAGATTTTGCCGACGAAATTCGTGCTGAGCATGTTTGTTTAGTTCCTGAAAAAAGAAATGAAGTCACGACCGAAGGAGGCTTGTCTGTGGTGGGGCATGAACCAAAATTAGGACCTGCCATCAAACGTTTACAAGAAATGGGCTCTGACGTATCAATTTTTATTGATGCAGATTGCCAGCAAATTCAGGCAGCCTTTGATTTAGGTGTGACAACCATTGAAATTCATACAGGCGCTTATGCTGATGCGCATTGTGCTTCTGTACGTTATCAAGAATTAATGCGAATTGAAAAGGCCGCTTATTTTGCTCACGATTTAGGTATGAAAGTCAATGCAGGGCATGGTTTGAGTTATCAAAACGTCAAACCCATCGCCAATATTGAAATTTTGCATGAACTCAATATTGGTCATGCCATTGTAGCAAGAGCCTTTTTTACTGGCCTCAAACAGGCGGTGATTGATATGAAACAATTGATGCTAGAGG
>DNMA01000146.1 GCA_003489505.1 Legionellales bacterium
TACGATGTTGAATTTTTTTCGCACCATTGATCAAATGCTTTTCAGTGATTATCAACCTGAGTTTGGTGAACACAACCCCTCCAAAACATTTTGGAAAAGCGACCTTGCTTTTCCAGAAATTACAGCATTTAAATTTTTATTTGAAAAATTTAAATATTTCCACTCGGAACAGGTGATTCAATCCAAAAGACCCATGGATTTATTTGAATTATATTGTTTATTCGAAGATGCTGCTTACGCTCAAAATCTAGTACAAAGTTCAAGTGACCACCTGGATTTTTTAAGAGCTTTGAATGCTTCAGCTTTAATATACACTACGATTAAATTATTTCCTGCGGCCATTCCAGACTTTATGGCTTTTCAAATGGATAATCATCTCCACTATGAATTTTTAGATTTGAATTTTTTAAAACAAGCTGAGTTTGATATTTTTTATGGTAAACATGCTTTAATTGAGAAATTGAATTTAACTTGTTTCTATTATTGTTTAAATGTTTGGATTCAATCTGGATTGAGCGCTGATAAAAAGACTCAAGACTTAAGACCAGATACTCAACTTATCCAAAAGATACTCCAGTCACAAGAAATATTGGAACTAAATTCCATTGCCTTTCAAAATATGAGCAAAAGATTAATATTTGTCTTTAATCGTTTAACGACCCTAGGCTATCTTCTTCGCTCTCCCATTCTCAAAGGACTGGGTTACAATCCTTTAATTCATACTGAACTGCCTAAAAAGTTTTCTGAACAGTTTCCAAAAATCATCCAAACTCTACAAGAATTACCTCATAATATTCAATTACAAGTGATTCAAGAAGCTCTACAGTTACAACCTAACTTAATTGAATCCTTTGAGACAAAGAAACTAATGACTTAAAACGCATTTAAAATTATAATATGGATAATTATTATTTTTAATTTGGTAAATTATGTTAACTCAAGTTCAAATCCTTAATCAAATTGAGCATGTTCTGGAAGAAATGAAAGCTCAAGATATTATCAAAATTGATGTGTCAAAAAAAACATCTATCGCTGATTTCATGATCATCTGTACCGGTCGTGCATCTCGTCATGTTGCTGCCATTGCGGAAGAACTCTATGCCCAACTCAAAAAATCAGGCCTAGACTATTTAAGAATTTCAGGCACAGAACATGGAGAGTGGGCTTTAATTGACTGTGGTGATGTCATTGTTCATATTATGCAACCTGAAATTCGTGCTTATTATAATTTAGAAGAAATTTGGTCTGATAATCCTCAGTCTCAAAACCATGCTTAAAATTACGATTTGCTGTATTGGCCAGAAAATGCCTAAATGGGTAGATATGGCCCATACTGAATTATCAAAGCGCTTAGAAAGGAAAATTCAAGTGGAATGGATAGAAATTCCATTGATAAAAAGGACTGCCTCAACGCATTTATCACAAATTCTTGAAAAAGAATATCAATTGCTACTTGATTCCATTCCTCCAAAAGCGCATATTATTTGTTTAGATGCAAAAGGAAAAAACTATTCGAGTGAAGGACTCGCCGATAGGATGAAAGAATTGCAACAAATCCATTCTCATTGGTGTATTGTCATAGGTGGCCCAGAAGGCCTTCACCCTGCTTTGAAAGAAAAAGCATCTGAAATGTGGTCCCTTTCATCTTTAACTTTTCCGCACCCTTTAGTAAGACTCATTTTATTAGAAAGTCTCTATCGATCGTGGTGTATATTAAATAATCACCCATACCATAAATAAAGTTAATGAATAAAAAACTTTTTGAACCACTAAAAAAACCTCAAAAAAACCTACAAGAAATTTTGGGTTTTCGATTAATTTTTCTGCAATGTTTCTTTATCTTACTGGCTATTACTCTTGTGATACGTTTAGGTTTTTTAACCTATATGCAATATGCCCACTTTGCAACATTGTCTCTAAAAAACCAAATGAAAATTATTCCGCTGACTCCTCCTAGAGGCATCATATTAGATAGAAACGGTATCATTTTAGCAGAGAATCGCCCAGTCTATGTATTAGAGGTTATTCCTAATAAGGTTCCCAACCTCAAAGAGTCTATTGAAAAATTACAAGAACTGATGCCAACCATTACCGAAGAGGATATCAAGCGCTTTGAAAAAGAACGCAGACAAAAACGCCGCGATATGCCTTGTGTTGTCAAAATGCACCTCGATACCGAAGAAGTGGCTATTTTTGCAAGTCACCAGTATCAATTCCCAGGTTTTAATATCTCAGCCCAGCTGATGCGTCATTATCCGCATAAAAAGAAATTAGCACATGTGATTGGTTATGTCGGTCGAATTAACGAACAGGAATTAAAAACCATTGATAGTATTAACTACCAAGGTTCGAATTTTATCGGTAAGCTAGGTGTAGAAAAATTTTACGAAGATATATTACATGGCACTGTAGGCTACAAACAAGTTGAAACCGATGTGAATGGTAAAGTCCTTCGTGAAATATCCAAGCAGCCCGCAGTTTCAGGGTATAAACTTTATTTAACCCTCGATTATCGCATGCAAAAAGTCGCCTATAAAGCGCTTAAAGGTGTTGAAGGTTCTGTAGCACTGATTGATGTAAAAGATGGAGGCCTTTTAGCTTTAGTAAGTCGTCCAAGCTTTAACCCTAATTTATTTATCACAGGCATCCCAACTAAAGACTATAGTGAATTAATGAATGCCAGAGAAAGACCTTTATTTCACCGAGCTGTTCGCGGTCTTTATCCACCTGCTTCAACGGTTAAACCTTTTATGGCCATTGCTGGTTTAAATGCAGGTGTAGTCGATGAAAAATTTGGTATTCGTGATCCAGGCTGGTTTATGTTACCCGGTGTTTCACATCGTTACCGCGACTGGAAACGGACAGGTCATGGGGTGGTCAATGTTACCCGGGCAGTCATGGTCTCTTGCGATACTTATTTTTATACCTTAGGTCATCGTCTAGGAATTACTGGCATTGCCAGTATGATGAAAAAATTTGGTTTTGGACAAATGACTGGCATTGACATTCCAGAGGAGTTAGGTGGGATTATGCCTGATCCTGTCTGGAAAAAAGTTAAAAAACATCAAAGCTGGTATCCAGGCGACACCGTTATTACATCTATTGGCCAAGGCTTTTGGTTAGCGTCCCCTCTTCAAATGGCACATGCTGCAGCCACTTTAAGCCAAAAAGGTGTGGGCTATCAGCCTCATCTACTGCTATCAATGATTGATGAAAAAGATAAAAAAACCCAATTCAAACCTGTTGCGAATGAGCCCATCGTATTAAGTAATCCTAAATACTGGGATTTAGTACATGAAGCCATGCACGCAGTGATTACAAACAATGAGGGAACCGGTTATCGTTTTGGGCGCGATGCTTTTTATCAAGTTGCAGCTAAAACTGGTACTGCTCAGGTTTTTGCCTTAAGCCAAAATGACCACAATATAAAAACCATTATCACCAATAAATACCTTAAAGATCATTCCTGGTTTATTGCTTTTGCACCGGTAGAAAATCCAGAAGTTGCCATTGCTGTCATGGTTGAACATGACACTCTTGCATCCCAGGTTGCAAGACAAGTATTAGATGCCTATTTTAAACACAAATTAAAAGCAGAAAAAAAACTAGGCCCACAAATGTCACCGGCGCCTATTCCCTTACTCAGTGTTAAAACAGAGAAGCCAACATGATTTCAAACAACAATTCGCAATACTATAAAAAATTCAAAGTATTTAAGTATATTGATTGGCCTTTGCTCCTTCTTATCATGTTAATGTCTGGTTGTGGTCTGATTATTTTGTATAGCGCTGCCAGTCAAAGCAATGCGGTTTTATTAAAACAACTTGTACGTCTATTATCTGCATTTGTATTTATGTGCATACTCGCTTTCATACCTCCTCACAAATATAAAAGCTGGACACCCTCTCTCTATGTTGTTGGTTTGGTCTTACTAGTGGCGGTGATGGTCATCGGAAAAATCGGGAAAGGCGCCCAAAGATGGTTAGACCTTGGATTTTTTAGATTTCAACCCTCTGAAATCATGAAGCTTGCCGTGCCTATGATGCTTGCATGGTACATCGATAAGAAAAAAATTCCCATGTCTTTTTCAACAATTGTGGTGGCAACCATTCTCATGGCACTCCCTTTTGCGCTTATTGCAAAACAACCTGATTTAGGGACAGCGATTATGGTGGCAATTGCCGGTGGTTCGGTTTTATTTGCTGCAGGCCTTGCCTGGCAATTTTTTGCTTATGGCTCATTAGCCATTGCCATATCAGCACCATTTTTGTGGACACACTTACATGATTATCAAAAAAAGCGTCTGATTACCCTAATTGACCCTGAGCAAGACCCTTTAGGTTCTGGTTATCACATCATTCAATCTAAAATTGCAATTGGTTCAGGTGGAACATTTGGTAAAGGATGGTTAAATGGCACCCAAGCGCATTTAAACTTTTTACCTGAACATGCCACCGATTTTATCTTTGCTGTCTGCGGTGAGGAGTTTGGATTATTTGGTGGTACCATTATTATTATTTTACTCACCTTAATCTCTTTAAGAGGTTTAACTTTAGCAAAAAGTGCACATTCGACCTATACTCGATTGCTGGCAACCAGTTTGATATCAACATTTTTTCTATCTGGATTTGTGAATATTGCCATGGTTATGGGAATTCTACCTGTGGTCGGTATCCCCCTGCCCCTCGTCAGTTATGGTGGTACAGCAATGTTAACCTTTTTTGCTTTTTTTGGAGTAATTATGTCCATTGGAACGCATAAAGTGATGTTTGATGAAGAATTAAGATAAATACTTGATTGATTATTTCTTATCAGATGCGCCGTAAAACCACGTCCTTCAGGTTGTGGATATAACGCGCTGGTACAAAATGACTTGCTGCTCTATACTTCTTTCATCCAATTTGGATAAACCGTGGGGCTCACGGGGTTAGCTTGTGAAGTGAACGACATTTTTTAAAACGGGGCGGACGTCAAATCAATGAAGAAATTATTTGCCTACATACTTTATTATCAAACTTAACAACTTCATTGTTGGCAAATGCTATTGCTCTTATTTCTGCTTCTCGCCGTCGCCGTATCGCATCGGCTCTGAGAAGGTATTGCAAAAAAATCTTAACAAACAAAATGTTCATTTTATGGCTATAGTCTCAGTGCCTTGTATATCTTCACTCGTCGTAATAGCCGCTACAATTCATAATTTTTTATAATCCAAAACCATCTCGCCCCCCTTTTAGAAGACTATAAGCTCATCAAGGGGTTTTCAACACACTTACCCACAGAAATTGTGGGTAAGTGGTCGATGTTACAGAAAGACTTTAGGAGGGTTGACTGATTCAGTCAGCCTCATTATACTAGTCGCCGTCCAAGTCCAAACTATAAAAAGTATGCTGAAATCTATTTATTTTTTTATTTGCTTATGCGTGCAATCATTGAGCTACGCACAAGCTCATCTCTTCTTTGATAAAGTTATTCATCAATCATTACATCAAGCCAAAATAGTCAGTGTCATGAAAGTCAAAATGACTCCAGAACTCATGCAAACTTTAGAAAGAAATGCCTCTAAAGTACCTGTTCAAAAAAGTACTAGCAGCGCTTCATCCTCTATACAATTGGGCATGAATCACATTCCTGTCGCTGATCAAGGCTATCATGGCAGTTGTGTAACTTTTGCCATCATTGAAGCCATCTCTGCTATCCAAAGCAAACCCTATAGTGAATTATGTACACTGAGCCTTGGCCAATATTTAGAAAATAATGGTTATAAAAAAAGTGGCTGGAATGGTCAAATGACCCGAAATGTTCTTGCACGCATTGAAGATTTTGGTATTGTTAATTTAGAGACCCAAAAATCTATAGGTTGTGGAGGATTACTTGAATATCCATTGGATGAAAAAGAATCACAACCCACAAACCTTGAAGTTTTTAAACAAATCAGTGAACCCATCCAAAAAAGTGGTTTAGGCGGCTGGAGTAACTATTATGATGTCAATCAATGGATAAACCAAAACATCCCTTCCGAGCAGATTTTAAATCAAACCAAACTTGCTCTTCATCGCCACAATCGAGTGATTATCAGTGTCTTACTACCCATTTATATGGAAGATTTTGGGGCTATTGGAACCTATCATAGTCAGCATGATACCTGGCTTGCTAATCAAGATTTAATGGAAGCAGTGGTACATATCCATGAGATATTCTGGCTTTGGGGTGGACATGCGATGATCATCACCGGTTATGATAATGAGGCAATTGTCTATGATAAAGAAGGACAAGCCCATCAAGGAGTTTTCACCTTACGCAACTCTTGGGGAAGTGGTGCTGGAGACCATGGGGATTTTTATATGACTTATGATTATTTTAAACTTCTAGCCGTAGAGTTAAATGAACTCTCTTCTAAATAGGATATAAATTGCAGATATTACCGAAAGCAGTATAATGTCTATCTAATATTTTTTTGGAGTTTAAAATGAAAAAATTAATGATTGTGGCCTTAA
>DNMA01000066.1 GCA_003489505.1 Legionellales bacterium
CTTAATATATGACATCAATGCTTTTAGAAGATATATCTCTTGCGAAGTCAAAAAAGCCATGGCTAAATATCCCATATAGAATATATATATTAATTATAACGCATTTTGTGTATTAAATGGTATATGTGCTGATATCTATACATCCTGAAAAAGATATTTGCCTGCATCCTGTAAATAAAGGTACAATTAATGATTTGTAAAAGGTTTTTTCTATGTCATCAGCTAAAATGCATCGTCGCGTATTTGAATTACTAAAACCTTATTGGAAAATGGCGGTGCTTGGCATCATTGCTAACTGTCTCTATGCTGGAATTGACGCCAGTTTTACTTATATGATGCGGCCTTTTATGGATAAAGGTTTTGTCAACATTGACATGAAATTTATCTATCAAATTCCTTGGATTGTTCTTTTAGGTATTACGCTTAGAGGCTTCATGGGCGGCTTTGGTGGTTATTGTATGACCCATGTGGCCCGCTCAATGGTCAACGGTCTTCGTCAAAAAGTATTTACTCATCTCATTAAACTCCCTGCCACAGTACTTGATAGCACCCCCTCAGGCCAACTTTTATCAAAATTATTATATGACGTAGAACAAGTCGCTCAAGTCAGTGCTGATGCCATCACCGATATTGTACAAAATATCTGTTTAATCATTGGTTTGTTTGGTGTCATGCTCATTGTTTCCTGGCAACTGACTCTTATCTTTATGTTTGCAGTTCCTGCCATTGCTTTTATCGTACAATATACTAATCGCCGAATTCGTCGAATCAGTAGACAAGTTCAGCAATCGATGGGTCAAGTGACAGAAATTGCCAGTGAAGTCATCGATGGCTTTCGTGAAATTCGAATGTTTGAGACCCAAGGCTTTGTCTCAAAAAAATTCAATGACGCCGCAGAGTCTTCTAAACGTCATGATCTTA
The DNA here is from genome assembly GCA_003489505.1 of Legionellales bacterium. GTDB lineage: Bacteria > Pseudomonadota > Gammaproteobacteria > Legionellales > Legionellaceae > UBA2653. The sequence continues at coordinate 922 of DNMA01000066.1, forward strand.
AAGTTGCCATGTCTAAAGCCATCAATGTCTTTGGCGTACAAATGATTTTAGCGATTGCTATGACCATTATTATTTTTGCAGCTATCCAACTCGCTAAACACATCACCATTACCCCGGGTACTTTCGTTGCGATTACTGCAGCAGGTCTTCAATTGATTAAACCCATGAAAACCCTCACCAATTTAAATGCTACCTTACAAAGGGGTTTTGCCGGTGCTGAAAGCATTTTTCAATTACTCGATAAAGAATTAGAAAAAGATAATGGCACATCCAATCTACCTGCCCATGTTCGCGGAGATATCGCTTTTAAAAATGTTTATTTTGCCTACCAAGAGGGTCACTGGGTTTTAGAAAACTTTAATATGCATATTCCAGCTGGACAAACTATTGCTTTAGTCGGTGCTTCAGGCAGCGGTAAAACCACTTTAATCAATCTTCTGCCACGTTTTTATGATATTCAACAAGGTCAAATTACCTTAGATGATATCCCTTTAGAAAACTGGAGCCTTCAAAACCTTCGCCAACAGTTTTCTTGGGTCAGCCAACATGTGATTTTATTTAATGACAGCATTGCCGCAAATATTGCCTACGGTGACCAGAATATTGATGAAGAACGTTTATGGTCTGCTATCAAACAAGCCGATGCTTATCATTTTATTCAACAATTACCTGATGGTTTACAAACCCAAATTGGTGAAAATGGTTTAACTTTATCCGGTGGACAAAGACAACGTCTAGCACTTGCCCGAGCCATTTATAAAAATGCACCTATTTTTATTCTAGATGAAGCAACAGCAGCCCTTGATAATCAAACTGAACAACATATTCAAAGAGCTCTAGAGCAGTTTCATCATCAACGCACTATGATTATCATTGCGCATCGCCTCTCGACCATTCAATTTGCTGATATCATTTTTGTCATGAACCAAGGTCGCATTGTTGAACAAGGCTCCCATGAGAGCTTACTCGCTCAAAATGGGCATTATGCCAACTTATACCGCGCACAACATCATGGCCTACATCATGAAAAAACTGACTCAATGGTTTAATCAACTGTGGTATCAAAACCCCAATCCTGCCTGGTGGATGCAATGTTTTTCTAAAGTCTACCAGCTTGGATTTCATTGGGATAAAAAAAGAAAAAAAACCATACCCTCACCGCTACCGGTGATTGTTGTTGGTAATTTAACCGTCGGCGGGACAGGTAAAACGCCTGTGGTCATCGCTCTGTGTCAATTTTTACAACAAAAAGGGCATCGAGTAGGGATTGTTACCCGGGGATATCAACATCAATTATCGGATTTTCCTTATCATGTTAAGGAAAACGATTCAGCCCAAATCATTGGTGATGAAGCAGCTTTGATTAAACAGAAAACGAAAGTACCCGTAGTCATTGCTCCTCAAAGAGCCAGTGCTATTCGTTATCTACATGAGCAACAATTGTGTGATATCATCATTAGTGATGATGGCTTGCAACACCATCCAATGGGACGTCAATTAGAAATTGTTGTCATTGATGGTCAAAGAGGCTTTGGCAATGGCTTTTTATTACCTGCAGGCCCCCTTCGTGAACCTCTCGATAAACTCAATGCAGTCGACTTGATTTTAGTCAATGGAAAACCTTCGACTGCTTTAAGTCAAAAACTTAAACCATACGCTCATAAAACTTTTATATTTGAACTCAAATCCCAAACCATAGAAGTATTCAATAAAACAGCTCCCAATCCCCAAGAGCCTTATGCAGCTTTCGCAGGAATTGGCAATCCTGAGCGATTTTTTAATTCACTTAGAGAACTTAATATACAATTTACCGCCTATTCTTTTCCTGATCATCATCGTTATGTGAAAAAAGATTTTGATATCCCTGAGTCTTGCATTATCATGACAGAAAAAGACGCCATCAAATGTCATGCGTTTTCGCAAAAACCCATATTGGTCTTACCCGTTTTTGCCGAATTTCCTTCCCATTTTTGGGATGTTTTTTCAAATTCATTAGGTTAAATGTATGGATTATCAACAATCAAAAGTCATCAAGTATGTTTTATTAGGTTTTTTTTGGCTTAAAACAATACTGGCTTTTGCTGATCCTATCCTGCCTGCTAGCAATATCTTTGATATCTCACAACAAAGCAAAAATGCCTGGACTATTACTGGCTTATTACATAATGAACAAGATGACTACTACGGTTTTATGTTTATCATTGAAAGAAATCAACAGTTTTACCATGCCTATGCAGGAATCTTTAACCTCAATGATCAATCTATTGTGTGGCATCATGAAGAAATGCGTTCCATTGATGAAGGTCAAATTCCTGAAAATATTGGTCGTTTCTTCTGGCATTTTAGTCCCGTCAATAATAGTTTAATCATTGGGTGTCAGGATACTGATGATAAAGGTCAAATTTTAAATTTAAAAATTGACTTGATAGAACCTACTATTGTATCTAAACAAGTGGCTTTAACGCCTGATTTAAAAATTGCGCAATACTGGTCCGGCGCCATCAATGGCCACATTCATTTGGCTCAAGAACAATTTGTTATGAGCTCATCTGCCTGGATTCAAAACATCTGGCAAAATTCTAGTGATCTCGGTTTTCACCCCTTTTCTCAAATCTTGTGTAAATTCCAAGATGGCAGCTCGATGTATGCCATACAAGTCCCGGAGAAAAAAGCCCTACGCGCTGCGATTGCAGGCCTATATAATGCCAATGGTGAGCGACAAATCATTTCTCAATTTATCAATCTACAACAGTCTGAAGCGAAAGAATTTGAGCTCGCTTTGAATCAAAATCAAAAAGCTTTAAAACTCAATACCTTATTTGGTAATCACCATTATCAAGCCCTACTAGCCAATATGAACGAACCTGAACAAACCGGTTTTTGTTTATACCAACACAATCCCTGGCAAATCTTTACAGCCAATGAAATTTCATTTACGCCGATAGCCAAACCTATCAATCATTTAAACTTTTTCGAAAAAACCATTGCACTTGTTAAAAAACCCTATAAAATCCCTCTAATTTTGAAAAATAAAGAAGCATCATGACTCAATTTACAGCTGTTGAAAAAAAATTATTACACTATACTGGTAAAGCCATTGGTGATTACCAAATGATTCAAAAAGGTGACCGTGTAATGGTCTGCCTATCAGGTGGTAAAGATTCTTTTACCATGCTGACTTTACTAAAGCGTCTACAACAAAGAAGTAAACATGCCTTTGAAGTGCATGCATTTACGCTTGACCAAGCTCAACCAGGTTGGGATGACTCCAAATTAAAACAATGGTTGGAGCATAAAAAGATTAGCTATACCATTTTAAGCAAAGATACCTACTCAATTGTTAAAGAAAAGATTCCAGAAGGTCAAACCTATTGTTCATTATGTTCTCGTCTTCGTCGTGGCATTATCTATCGTTGGGCAGAAGAAAATGGTTATAATAAAATTGCCTTAGGCCATCACCGCGATGATTTAATTCGAACCCTGATGATGTCTATTTTATACAATGGTTCGACAAGTGGCATGCCACCTAAATTACTCAGTGATAATGGAAAACACATTGTGATCCGCCCCATGTGTTATGCGCAAGAAAAAGATATTATCAAATTTGCCAATGAACAACAGTTCCCCATTATTCCCTGTAATCTTTGTGGCTCACAAGAAAATCTAGCAAGAAAGAAAGTCGCTAAGTTAATTGATACTCTCGCAGAAGACAATCCAAAAGTGCCTAGCAATATTTTACATGCCCTACAAAATATTCGCCCCAGTCAGCTGATGGATAAAGACCTGTTTGATTTTAGAAATTTAGAAAAACAACAAGCACAACAAAATTTACAAGCAGATACCCTCTTATGGGAAACTGAAGAAACCTATCAAGAGGACGCATAGAAGTTCTCAAATCAATGGGAAATACAAATGCTAAATAGCTATTTATCCAAAAATTTTAAATATGATTTTTTTGCCGGTTTAGTTGTATTTCTCATAGCCATCCCGCTTTGCTTAGGCATTTCGCTTGCATCGGGTGCGCCAGTATACTCTGGTTTAATCAGCGGTATTATTGGCGGCTTAATTGTTGGATTTTTATCGAGTTCCTCGGTCAGCGTCAGTGGTCCTGCAGCTGGTATGATTGCTGTGGTGTTAATGGCGATTACTCAACTGGGTGCTTTTTCTAATTTTTTACTCGCCTTATGTCTTTCAGGTGTCTTGCAAATTATCATCGGACAGATGCGCTGGGGCTTTTTTGCTGATTATATACCAAACTCTGTCAGCAAAGGGATGTTATGTGCTATTGGGATTTTATTAATTATCAAACTCATTCCCCTGGCTTTTACGTTTTCCCATAATTATCATCAACTTAAAAACCTCTTGATTGAGAGTTTTGAAGACGGCAATACCTTCTTATGGATGCATTTAAGTTTTCACCTCAATTCAGGTGCTGTACTGCTTTCGTTATTGAGCTTAAGCTTATTAATCTTTTTTGAAAAAAGTCCCATGAGCTATCTTAAAACGCTGCCCTCTGCTGTCATTGTAATTATTTTAGCCACCCTACTCAATGAATATTTTGTAGCCACCCATTCAATTTTTGCCCAACATAATGCGCATCGAGTCAATATTCCCATGATTGACGATTTTCATGATTTTTGGCATAAACTTGAAAAACCAAATTTTTCCAGTTGGAATAATCCTGCAATTTATTTCTACGCATTATTAATTGCGTGCATTTCATCGCTTGAGACTTTAATTAACATCTCAGCCACTGAACGTCTGGATAAATCCCATCGCCTAACTGATAAAAATAAAGAATTAACCGCTCAAGGTGTCGGAAATCTTTTTGCTGGACTTTTAGGTGGACTTCCGATTACATCGGTGATTATTAGAACTTCGGTAAACATCGAAAACCAAGCAAAAACCAAGTTATCCACGATAATTCATGGTGGCTTACTCTTAATGAGTATGCTTTTGGTTTCAGAAATCCTAAATCGCATTCCTCTATGTGTGTTGGCTACAGTTTTAATTTTTACAGGTTATAAACTCACTCGACCAGCAATTTATGTTCAAATCTTTCAACAGGGTTATGAGCGATTCATCCCCTTTATTGCAACAATTTTAGGGGTGATATTTTTTAATTTACTCACCGGGATTTTAGCCGGTTTAATTTTAAATCTATTATTTGTTTTACGATACAACAGCCAGTCACGCGTTGATATTATCCAAGAAGTCTACCCAACAGGTACCACCAATCGTTTGGTTTTACCCCAACAAACCACTTTTTTAAATAAAGCCCCCTTAATGGCAGAGCTCAATGCCATTCCCAAAGACTCACAACTGATTATCGATGCACGTTTTTGTGAATTCATTGATAAAGAGATTATTGAGTTTATTCAAGAGTTTAAGGAATACCAAGCACCGCTTAAAAATATTGCCTTGAATCTCATGGGCTTTAAAGATCATTACGCCATTCATGATCATATCAACTTTATTAACGTGACCACCTATGACGCACAAAGTAATCTAAGCCCCAAAGAAGTACTAGAAATTTTAAAGCAAGGAAATGAGCGCTTTCTCAAAGACCAAATTATTCATCGCAGTAATATGATGGATATTCAGCATACCTCACAAACCCAACACCCCATTGCGGTTGTCTTGGGCTGTATTGACTCCAGAGTTCCTGTAGAAACCATCTTTGACATGACCTTTGGCGATTTATTCTGTGTGCGTGTTGCAGGCAATGTTGTTAATGATGACATTTTAGCCAGTATTGAATATGCCTGTCACGTGGTGGGTGCTAAACTAATCGTAGTGCTAGGACACACTGGATGCGGTGCCATTAATGCCGCCTGTCATAACTTTCAAGAAGGTCATATCACCCAATTACTGCATAAGATAAAACCTGCCATTAAAATCCAAGAACAAAGCGCTACAACCATCAATGAGCATTTTATTAAACAGGTGACACATCTCAATATTGCACACAGCATGCTTGAGATCTCCAAAAGAAGCCTCATTCTTCATCAACTTCTGACAGAAGAAAAAATTGGCATGGTCGGTGCAGTTTATGATGTCAATTCAGGACAAGTAAAGTTTTCTCATTATGAAAAAGAACTGCATTATTTCAAAACATTAAAGCCCTAAGAACCTTATTTGAATTTTTACGTCTGCGGGAAAGCTCTCCGATTTCTTATCAATCATTAGCTGAAGATATTGGGATATCGCCAGTGAGTGTAAAAAAATACATAGAAATTTTAGCCGCCGTATAGGTCGCCATAATATTGCAAGAAGCCTATTAAAAGAACCTAAAATTTATTTCTTCGATAGCTGCCTTGTTGAAAGTGGTCCAGGCCCCCAATTAGAAAATTCAGTTGGATTAAGTCTTTTAAAAGATATCTTTGCTAGAGAGGACTAATTAGCCGAAAACTTAAGTTTAAATTATCTACGAAATAAAGATGATCAAGAAGTAGAATTTGTCATTGCTCAAAACCATGAATTAAAAACGCTGATAACCAAATATCAAAATCATTCATTCAATTTAAAGAACGTTACCATTTTAATAGTCTCCAGCTTGCTCAGCATCTAAGACCTGCATCGATTGAAAAGGAGATACCCATTTTAGGTGTCAAAAAATATTTAATTTATTTATATCTATTAATTTCAGTAAAATTTCTTATCTTCATTTTTTTAAATTTTCACGTTATATTAATTTTTACTCGAAGATAAGAAAGACACAAGGATGTGAATATGCAAAATGCTCTAGAAGCTTCTAAGCTTGTAGTTCGAATGACCGCTGATGATAGACAAGCCATTAATCGCATGATTCGGCATAAATGCGAAGAATTTGAATCTGTGGTTCAAAAAGGCGTAGTTGCTATGCTTAACGCCCAAGAAGAAAGTGAAAAACTTGCCGAAAAACGTGCTGAATATTTAAGTTTTTTAAGTACACGTAATCAGCAGAAAAAAGAACAATTAAGACAGATTAGTCAAGCGACAAGAGAAGCGGTAAGCTCTGCTCCCATGGGTATGGATGCTGCTGGTCAAGTTGTCATTTCAAGTGCTGCAAGAGCAGGTGATGCGCTCTTAGATAGTGCAGAACAAAAACGCCAACAAACCGAAGCAGAGGAAAGATTGTTCTCTGCACAAATGCTTTTTTACATCCCCCCTCAAGATTATGAAAAAATTGCAAAACGAGTCGCGGGTATCTTGAGTTATCGTTATCAGTTATTAATTTTTCGATTAGCCGCTGGTGAAGACGGTTATATTAAACTGGCTAATTTTTTTGTAAGCTCCATGAAAAACTATGCCATTGCAAGGCTTCGTGAACAAAAAAATAATGTGGTACGAGCACTGATTAATGCAGCCATCCCCCCTTCAACCGACACCATCCGCTATCGAGATTGGCCAAGCATTGATATTGCAAACTTCAGAACACGTCTTAGTAGATGTGGCACGCGAAAAACCTTAGAACTTGATGAAGCTGCCAATCAAATTGTGAAACGCTGTGGTCCTGCTGTGCGCGCTTTATTAGGTGGCTATTTAACTTATGTCGACCCAGAAACAGGAATAATCAAAAATTATCAAGCCTATACCATTATTGGCGCTTTAAACCATTCTTTAATTTTAAATGGTGACGCCAGAATTCATGCAGGCATTTTACCCAAACATCGACCATATCTCGCTCTTGATGGCAATGTGAAATATCCTATAATCTTATTAGGGCAAGGAGAAACCACTGCAGATTTAGGGGTAAATTTTGCCACCCAAACCACCGATGTCATCCTCGATGAAATCCATCGTGAAGCTTTAAAAAGACTGGTTCCTAATTTTTTTACTCATGAAGTCTCTTATCAACTCGATAAGGCATGTACTGAAGTATCTTCCTTTGGGGATGTACGTTATGCTGAAGAAAAATATGAATGTCCCTGGACTCAAAAACGCCAAAATCTGTGGCAACAACGGCTACAAGCAATTTTTCTTGCAAAAAAAGAACCTTTTGCTGTTGATGAAATTGAAGCTTTTGATGAATCATCGCAATTACGTGCGATGCTGACTTCTGCCAATCAACATTATTTAAACACCAAACTTGAAGATGCCCAAGCCATTGACAGTGAAGCACAAGAAGCCATTGCTTTGGTGTTTCAAACCCATGGCGACTTGGCGCTCCAAAAAAAATATGCTGCTGATACAGCTAAATATGCTTTATTTGCAACTCAAGAACTGATGTATAGCATGCACTATGCCCAAAATTTTTCTAGAGAGCATTTTATTCTAGCAAGAAAACTCATTGAATCTGCAAATTTAGCCATTTTTGCATCTCGGGATTTTGCTTTTATAGAAACATTTAAATACCAAGAAACCTTATTAGGTATTCAAAGTATGTCCAAAACATTAAAGGCAATACAAGCAACCCAGCAGCTTTATGAAAGCCATTTTCATATCATTTTAGAAGCTATTGAAGACTTACCTTATTTTATTCATGCCCAGCAAATTATTGAGCGAGAGACACAAAGTAGTTATCGCAAAGTTCGGCTTCTTCGCACCCAAATTAGCGAACATCTCAGAGAAATGCAAAAAATGGTGGAAATGGGACAAGCCATCATGCAATACGACGAAGAATTTTTAAGCTCGCCACTCAACTTAGAGACAGCCTATCAGGAGGTATTAGAAGAAATTGCTCGCTATCGAGAAGCTTTCTATGCGCAAACCCCTGAAGATATCCCAGGCATGATTCATTTGATGAAGATGGGTCTTGAAGAAAGTCATTTCCTCTTGAGCTTTTTAGAAAATATTCAAAAAAAACCTGCGGGTAATCCAGTCAGTGTTGAATTAGGTCCTGAAGGTATGCTAGTTACTCTCCGAGAAGAGCTGACCCAACACCAAGCCCAGCTGTTACAACTACAATCTCAAGAGACCCTCACCGGTTGGTTTGTCAATGCACAGTATCAAGCACGGATGGAGCAAACCGCTGTATTGCTTGAAACGGTTAAGTCCCACAGTCAAAGCTTGCATAGGTTATTTCAAAAAATAACCTATGCATTTCATCATGAAGACGCTGAAATTACCCAACGTGTGCAAAGCTTTTTTAAAAGAGCTTTATTTTCCATGCAGTTTAATTTTTTAAGTTATTTAAACACCCAAACCTCAAAAGATGATCACTTTCAAATACTGTATCAAAAAACCAAACGACTTTATCTTTGTCATCAGCTCAATGCGACACAACTTGCTGAACAACAGTATCAGCGCTCTCTAGAGTTTGCAGGCAGTCTAACCCGCGAAATGTCTGTTACAGAAGTGAGTAAAATGGTACAGCAAATTAAAAAAGATAAAAATGACTTAGAATTACGCGTACGCCATGATATTGAAATCTTTGATTTGGGTATCGCTCGGGCACATCTTATCTATCGAGATGCTGAACCATGTTTTCAAGATATGCTTGAAATGACTAATAAGCTCGAATCTATTCGGGAAAATACCGATAAAATTGAATTTTTAAATTTTGATGCAGCCTATGCAGATGATGCTGAGTACCGTTTTAAAACTCAAGAAGAAATTATCAGTTATTTTGAGGCTAAATGCTTTGAAATCATGGAGCAAGTTTTACAACTAGAACTGTTCCCGGCAGATGAACATGAATTTTTACAAACCCGAATGAAATTAGAATTGAATCATTTCAAAGATAGTTTGAAAGATAATCCCCACTTGCCTTTTAACCAATTGTTAGGGATTCATTTTTTATGTAAAGTTGTTAAAAGTATCGCACAAATTGAATTTAAAAAAATAACTGGCTTTCAAACCCTAAGCGAGCTGAAAAAACAATTCGACCGACTGAGTGGATTGAATCAAACTGATTTATGTGACTTAAATATTGCCCAGAAAAAAGCCTTAAAACTTCTAAAAAAATCTTTTCATGGCATGTTAATCCTGAACCAAAAAGCAAAAAGATTCAGGGTGGAAGCTTCTCTTTCTGATTTACGACAAACCAGTTATACCAAAAGTACATTAATTTGGTCAGGCCGTTTAAGTATTGCCGAGCAAAAGTGGATTGATAAAAAAATAAATCGACAATCCCGAAAATTACTAGAAAATGCCACTGATTATAAGTCACCTTCACGCATGGCTTTTTCTTTTATTTTTGCTTTGGTCAATGAACATCTGATTAGCAAAAAAAGAAATTTAAATCGGCTGAGAAAAATTGAAAACGATTTAGAAAAAATCAAGCTTTTACCGCTTGATTTGGACTCCAGCACGCCAGAAGAAAACCTTACACATGAGCGTTTATTGCAACAAAAAAGACAATTTACACAAATCATTGATAGTAAAATTCGTATTTTTGAAAAAGAATTAGATGATTTAGCCTTATCTAGAAAACTACTCGTTCGAAAAGTCATCGGCTTATTCTTTTTTGAATGGAAAGAAAAAAGTTTTGAATCCCCACCCACCCAACATAGCTTTTTTAAATTAGCTCAGGTGATTGCAAACCAAAAAACTGCTGCAATAGAAGCTACCCTCAGCACAGCAGAAGTTACTGAGGCTCAGTACTCAATTGAAGCATTAGAGACATGGTTTGAATCATTCAATAAAAGTTGTGAACAATGTTTTTCTTCAAAGTTTTCTAAAAACAGTTCGGAGCTTAGTGAAGAGTTAGCCGCAGCATTTGAAACCAGCTTGATGAGTCCGAAAAAAAGTGGAAGCGGCTTACGGAATTAAGCTATAATCAGTTCTTTTAAAATCATGGGAAAAATGCATGCGTGCTTCACAATTATTGATTTCAACCTTAAAAGAAAATCCTAATGATGCTGAATTGGCTTCACATCGTTTGATGCTCCGTGCAGGACTCATACGAAAATTGGGTTCTGGTCTTTATACTTGGATGCCATTAGGCCTTAAAATTTTAAGAAAAATTGAAACCATTATTCGTGAAGAAATGCATCGCGCTGGCGCCCAAGAGGTTTTAATGCCAGCGGTGCAACCTGCTGAACTTTGGGAAGAAACCGGCCGTTGGGAGACTTTTGGAAATCAATTACTAAAAATGTATGATTCTCAAAATCGAGCCTATTGTTTTGGGCCAACCCATGAAGAAGTGATTACTGATTTACTGCGCAAAGAACTCAAATCTTATAAGCAACTGCCTTTAAATCTTTATCAGATTCAAACCAAGTTTCGTGATGAAATTCGCCCACGATTTGGGGTGATGCGTGCCAGAGAGTTTTTAATGAAAGATGCTTATTCTTTTCATTTAAAGATGTCTTGTTTGGAAGAAACCTACCAAAAAATGTATGAGGCTTACAATCGTGTACTCAATCGCATGGGTCTTGATTTTCGCCCCGTTGAAGCCGATACCGGTGCTATCGGTGGTGCGGTATCACATGAGTTCCAAGTCTTGGCGGATGCCGGTGAAGATATTGTGATTTATAGTGATGAGGGAGCTTATGCTGCCAATATTGAATTGGCTAAAGCACGAGTGCCTGCCAAAGAAACAGAAAAAGCACCGGGCGCATTTGAAAAAATTCACACCCTTGGCGATAAAACCATTGCTCAAGTCAGCAAAACATTAAAATTAGATGACTCACGTGTCCTCAAAACCCTCATTGTTGAAGGTGATGAAGCTCATCCATTAGTTGCCTTGGTTCTCAAAGGTGATGATGAACTCAATGAAGTCAAAGCTATCAAACATCCATGGATTAAAAGCCCTCTGCGCTTTATTCCTGAAGAGGAGTTAATTGAAAAACATCAATTGTCTTCTGGCTATTTGGGTCCTATTGATTTAAATCTTCCGGTGATTGTTGATGAATTTGCCTATGCATTAAACTGGTTTGCCTGTGGGGCGAATGAAAAAGACTATCATTTTATCCATGCCGATTGGTCGATGTTAAACAATCCCGAGTTATTTGATTTACGTTCTGTGAAAGAAGGTGATATCAGTCCAGATGGCAAGGGCAAGTTAAAAGCTTGTCGTGGCATTGAAGTTGGACATGTTTTCCAATTAGGTCAAAAATACAGTGAGGCCATGAAATTACAGGTTCTTGATGAAAATGGTAAACCACAAACGCCTTTCATGGGCTGCTACGGCCTGGGCGTCAGCCGATTAGTTGCAGCAGCTATCGAACAACATCATGATGACAGAGGGATTATTTGGCCACAAGCGATTGCCCCTTTTGATATTGTTATCATTCCAATGCTTGGCAAAAATCCTGAAGCGATTGGCGAGCTCACTGAAACTGTTTATCAACAATTAAAAAATCAAGGTTTTGATGTGTTAATTGATGATAGAAAAGAACGAGCAGGTGTCTTGTTTGCAGACCACGACCTCTTAGGCGTTCCACACCGACTGGTTATTGGTGAAAAAACATTGAATGAAGGCACCATTGAATATAAAAATCGAGCCAGTGGTGAAGTTAGTCACATTCCCTGTGCTGAGCTTCTCGAAAAATTCAAATGTTGACGTCCTCCCCGACCTAAAGAGACGAGGATTCCTCTGGCCATGCGTTCATGACT
>DNMA01000204.1 GCA_003489505.1 Legionellales bacterium
CTTATATCCACGCCCTAAACGACGTGGTTTTACGGCGCATCTGATAAAGAAGGTCAAACCGTTGAGTTTATGCTATCCGAAAAACGAGATGAACCTGCTGCACGGGCATTTTTGAGAAAGCGATTGTAACGATTGTTGCAAAAGGAGATTTTTCTCTTGCAAATTAAGCTTTGACTTCATGTGTAAGAATTTTAAAGTACTTTGTCGCCTTGAAGGATTTTTTTAGATTTTTTTCCATAAGTGGCACATTAGATTCTTACATTTAGTGGGGGAGTGTCACATTCTAATCTACTACCCCACAGGCAATTCTTGCGCCGCCACCACCTAATTTAGGGTTATCAGCATAGCTATCACTGCCTTCATGAATAATGACGGCTGTTTGGCGAATCATATCTGTTTTGAGTTTAGGGGCTAGAATAGGGGTGGACGCTTCACCTTTTTCATTGACAAACAATGCTGGAAGGTCGCCTAAGTGACCACCTTGATAAGGTCCTTGATGGGTATTGGTTTTTTGAGGATCAAAGTGATTACCAGCGTCTTGGGCCTTATGACTACATTTGGCATATTCATGCAGATGAAAACCATGTAAACCTTGAGGTAATTGACTTAGATGAGGAGTAATGACTAAACCATAGGCGGTGTCTTTAAAATGAATGTGGCCTAATTTCTTATCCGCTTGGGTAGCAGAATACACATTGACTTCTAAGGTGCTTGCGAATACAGAATAAGAAAGGGTCAAGCCTAATAAAATATGAAGGGTTTTCATATCCGTCCTGGTTTATCTTAATATTATTTCAAAATAAATCAAAATCGAATCGAGGTCAATCTGTATATTAGGCTTTAATGTCAGGTTTATGGTGACCTTCTAGCCCTTCTTTCATCGCTTTAAGAGCCTCTATATCTGAATCATGAGGAGTACTTAAATAAGTATTGTTGCCTCCTTGGAGGGGGCCTTGCTCGCTTGTTATGACTGAAAGAGTATCATTGATGACTTTCACTAGGAAATCTTGCCACAACTCATTTTGAGGTAGCTTGGAGGCATATTGCTCAATCATTTTTTGTATAGCTTTTACTAGCATTTTTTTATCATTATTTTGAATAAATGTTTCTTTTAATTCTTGAAGCTCAGTCATCAATTCTTTCGCAATAGGATCATCAGAAAAATTAGGTACAATAAGTTCTGTCAAATAAGATTGGCTGTGTTCTTCTAATATTCTTTGGCGCCAGGCATCTAAGCTAAAATATTGCATATGAGTTTGTATGGTTTCTTTAGAGTGACTGATGAGATAACTCCAATTTTGTTCAATCATTTTTGAAAGCTTATAACTCAGGCGTGTGTTTTTTGGTTTTTCATCAATAGGGCTTTCGCGTTTAAAAAAAGCTGTGACGGACCCTACTGTGGTTTGGCCTTTTTTATTGATGATGAATTCTTGTGAACTTTGGGGTTTTTGAGGAATGATGGTCTGTGTTAAAGAGGTTGATTGCATGGTGCGAGTCAATGATAGCGGTAAGGGGACACTATAACAGTAAACAGTGGTATTGATATCTTGCCTATTTTCAGGTTTTTTTTCAGCCGATAAATATTCCCAAATATCAGCATCACCTTCAATTCGCAGAGTAGCAAGATGGGCTACATCATCTAATGCAAACACTGCGCAGCAATTGGTTGCATGTTGTCTTTTTTCCCGAGAAGTGTAAATTTCGTGTGAAGGAAATGCTCGAGCAAAATTTTTGACAAATTCTTCATGCCAAATGTCTGAACCCAATGAATCGATTAAGAATATTTTGGCTATACCCTTTTCATCAATCATTATCTCGCCAGATATAAAATGAACCCCTGAAATAACAAATGAAATTTTAAGGGGTTTTGGAGCATTTTTCAGGACATTTAAAAATTCATCGAGTTCAGTAAACCTTAATAGTACAGGAGCAAAATCATATGTTTTACGCTCACGTCTTTGTGCTAAGGTTAAAAGCGCATCTTCATAAGTGATGTAGCCAAAACCTTTGCTAAAAGCATTCATTTTCGAATGAATAAATGCCGAAACAGTGGCATCTAAATTTAAAAAAATAGCTAATTTATTTGGGTCAAGTGATTTTGTAGCATCCTGTAAATCAAATGGTGGACAAAGAGTGAGTAAAGATTGTAATAAAGGAATGTTGTAGTGGTTATAACTTTCAATGACAAACGCTTGAAAATATGTTTGGGAATTCAAATCTTTTATGACTTCGATAAGAAATTCTGTATCTGTGGTAAGGCTTGCCACAAGATGAAAATAAATGTTTTTTTTTTCGATTTCTGTGAGTTCAGTAATGATTTCAAGAAAGTAGGTGGATATCTTGTTTTTAAATAAGAAGTGAAGCATTTCTGTGTTATTTTCTTCAATACTTGCCATGATAAGCTTTTTGTAAAAAATTTTTTTAATTTCTTTTGAGGATATCAACTTAATTAAATCATAAATAAATTCAGGATTGCCTCTATTTTCAACAACTTTTCTGGCTAAAGTTATTAAAGTGTCAAGTGGAAAAGACTCTAGGCACTGAGCAATGAATAAAGGCCCTTTTAAAGTTTGAATCGACTCTAAGATCACAAATTTTCCATTCCTTAAACTTTGTTTAATGACGCCGGAATAAAAAATTGATTGCATTTCTGCGGGAAGTTTTTCGATGTCTTGAATGAGCTGAAATAGAGAAGGAATGTGTTGGGTAAATTTTTTTAAGTAAACGCTAATGGCGTAATCTTCTACTATTTGACTATATTTCGGAAATTTTAAAATGACGAATAAAAACGGATAAATATTTTTTTCTTGAGATAATTTTAGTGTTCTACTCATCAAATTGGGTCGGTTGGGATGGTGAAGAGCTAGTATTAATTCCCAAAATTGCAGCCAATAATTTCTATTAAGGCTTTTCTCATAGGATGCGCATAGAAATTTGTGGGCTTCTGGGGATAATTCACCCTGATGGTCATTAAATAAAGCTTTAGCCGTATAAAAGTCAGCAGTTTCCACTGCATCTATTAACTGTTGATTGAGCGCTTGATCAAGGAAAAACTCCATAATTAACTCGAAATATACTCGCCCTTAATTTAATTTTAGCACATTGTGCAATTTTTTTATTTTAGCCGCCATCAAGAACTATTTGCCGCAAAATAAACCAGTTTATGGTATTTTTTACTGCATTTAGTGGTTATAATAGATGCTGCACGTTTTAGAAGGTGATGGGTAATGAATAATGATTTAGAGCCATGTTTGGGTGAATGCGATATTTCACGTCGTCAATTTTTACAAAAAGCTTTAACCGGTTTTTTATCTTTTGGCGCTCTGGCTTTTTTATCACCTTTTTTTCGTTCATGGATGCCATCTGAGAAAACGCTGTTGGCTGAAAAGCCAGTTCGTTTTGATATCTCTGTTTTAGAGCCTGGAGAAATGATGACTGTGATGTGGCAAGGAAAGCCTGTTTGGATTTTAAGACGCACCCCACAAATGCTGAAAGCCTTACAAGAAAAAAATGCGAGTTTACGTGACCCTCACTCCATGATGGCCCAGCAACCGAAGGGTTTAAGCCAGTCATTACGTTCTTATCAGGATGAATATTTTGTAGCGATTGGGCAATGTACACACATGGGATGTATCCCCATGTTAAAGAAAAAAGAATTCCTTTGCCCATGTCATGGCTCACGTTTTGATTTGGCAGGTCGTGTGGTGAAAGGTGTTCCTGCGCCTCGCAACTTAGATATTCCACCTTATCGCTTTGAAAATGCTGGTCAAACGATTGTGATAGGTGAATAAACATGCTCGAAAAGATTGAAAAGCGCCTACCCATTCGAGCATTTTTTCGTAAACATATTCATGCTTATCAAGTACCTGCTACCTTAAATGCTTGGTATGTTTTTGGTTTATTGGCCATTGTATTTGTCGTCATTCAATTATTAAGTGGTTTTTGGATGGTGATGTTTTATGTACCAACGGTGAGAGAGGCTTTTTCTTCTGTTCAAATGCTCATGCATCAAGTGCCAGCTGGCTGGTTTATCCGTTATTTACATACAACGGGGGCTTCTTTTTTATTCATTGTTTTATATTTGCATATTTTTCGTGGATTTTTATATGGCTCTTATCACCAACCGCGAGAGTTGGTATGGGTTTTAGGAGTTATCCTTTGGTTGGTGATGATGATAGAGGCTTTTATGGGCTATGTCTTACCATGGGGGCAAATGTCTTATTGGGGGGCTCAGGTTGTCACCTCCGCACTCGATGGGTTACCATTCATTGGTTCTTCACTAAAATATTGGTTAAGAGGGGGCTATGAGGTTGGGCAGCCTTTATTACAAAGATTTTATGCGTTTCATATTATACTATTACCATTTTTATTATTTTTACTGATTAAATTTCATATCATTGCAATTCGTTATGTGGGTTCAAGTGAACCCATTGAATCCTCAAAGCCTTCTAAAAAAATTTCATTTTATCCCCAGCACCTCTTAAAAGAAGCTATTCCTGCCGCAATCGTTTTAACTTTATTTTTTATGGTGCTCTTTTTCTGGCCTTCTTTGGGGGGGGTGGTGATTGAAAATCTTAATCAAGTTCCAGCCAATCCTTTAGTGACACCTGCATCGATTCATCCACCTTGGTATATCACTCCTTTTTTTGCTATTTTAAGAGCGATTCCCAATTTAAGCTTCGGTGTGCTTTTTACCTTATTGGCATTATTTTTATTTTTCATGATGCCGGTATTGGATAAAAGTGAGCATCGAGTGTTATTTTTTAAAAAACCAATATTTCGGTATATGGTTTATATATTCTGGCTGAATTTTATATTTTTAGGAATTTTAGGCTGGTTTGAAGTCAATACTTTACGTTTGTTATTAGCCAGAGTATTTATTCTTTTTTATTTTGCATTTTTTCTTTTGATGCCCTGGTATAGTCGCCAAAAGGAGGCAAAATGAGAAAAATATGGTTTTTAATCTATTTTTTTTCAATAGCTGTTTTGGCCAATCCATCAATTGAAAGAGGGAAAAAGTATTTTTATCAATATTGCAGTGGCTGCCATAGCCTCCAATATGGAAAACAAGAAACTAAGCTTCAGTCTAATTTAAGAGAGACTGATGCAAAATAGTGGTTTGGACAAGTGCCACCAGATTTATCTTTAATCACTTTACAGTACTCAAAAAAATGGTTAATCGATTATCTCACGGGATTTTATCCCGACCATCAAGCACGTTTTGGCGTCAATAATAAAGTCATTGCGCATGTGGCCATGCCACATGTTTTAGCAAGCCCAACGCACTTGGGTTTCGAAAATAAAAGTGCTAAGATAGAAATAGAATCTATTGCAATGGATATCGGCAATTATCTTGCTGAAGTTGCAGAGCCTGAGATTCATCATCGCTTATTTTGGGGTGTTGGAGTCTTGTTTTTCTGTATCATTGCTATATTAATGTTTATAGTATTAAATGAATTGTATAAAAAATGAATTTTTTTCATCATTTGTTGTGGTTTGTGATACAATACTCGCTTTCTAAATATTAATAAAAAAACCTTGTGGAGATTTGCTCAATGGCTATAGTTACAAAACGGACCGTGATGACCTTACATACTGATCAATCAGATGTGTACAGTCACCAAGTCAGAATCGTACTCGCTGAAAAAGGCGTGAATGTGGATATGGTTGCAGCAGATCCTAAAAATCCATCAGATGATTTATTAAATCTTAACCCCTACGGTTCAGTACCGACATTACTCGATAGAGATTTAGTCTTATTTGAATCACGAATCATTATGGAATATTTAGATGAGCGTTTCCCTCATCCGCCTTTATTACCTGTTTATCCAGTTGCACGTGCTGAAAGCAGAAAAATGATGTATCGCATTGAAAGAGATTGGTATCAGTTAATGGATGCTATCTTCAATCAAGAGAATGTTGAACAGGCACGTGAAGATTTAAAAGATAGTTTATTATCTTTAGAACCGGTTTTTGCTGATAAATCTTATTTCCTCAGCGAAGAGTTTTCATTGTTAGATTGCACAATGGCACCTTTATTATGGAGATTGCCGGTTTTAGGTATCGAAATTCCAGCTGCGAATAAAGGTTTGCATGCTTATATGCAACGTTTATTCCAAAGAGAATCATTTAAGTCTAGTTTGACAGAAACAGAAAAACAAATGAGAGTCGCATGAATTCAAAAAAGCCTTATTTATTAAGAGCCTACTATGATTGGATTAGGGACAATCAACTGACGCCTTACATTCTTGTGAATGCCAAATATCCAAATGTAGAAGTGCCCACCCAATATGTAAGAGATGGGAAAATTGTTTTAGATATATCAGCAGTTGCTTGTCGAGGTTTAGATATTTCAGCAAAGGGCATTCAGTTCTCTGCAAGATTCTCCGGGCAGCTCATGCAGATTATTCTGCCTTTAGAATCAATTTTAGCAATTTATGCTAAAGAAAATAGTGAAGGGACCACTTTTCAACCAGAAACTGCCGCACCTGCTGCAGCGCCTGTGGAAATAGAAAAGAATGTTTCAAAACCCTTTTTATCAGTTGTAAGGAACGACGATAATTAATCATAAATATGACACTACAAAATGATGAGGGTCTTATCAATTTAAAAATGTGGCATACTTTAGAAAAAAAGTATGCCCAGTATCCTGCTCAGCCTCCTAAAAAATCCAAAACCTCTTTTGCTTATTATATTCTTGAATTTATTCAGCAGCTTTATGAACCGTCTCAGTTGATGCGAATAGCAATTTGCTGTGGTGATGAACAACGTTTTCCTGAAATCTTTGGATTAATTCAAGATGCGAGTGATTTAGAGTGGCAGCTCGATGTTTACCTCATTCCTTCTTTAGAAAAAAAATGGCATGCCTTTATTAAAAAACTCGAATGTGTCGTGCCTACCTTTTTTTCTAAACATATCGATGAAAATCAAATCTATACTTTAGTCCTAGACTGTATCGCCCCCATTGCTTTAGAGGCATTGAGTGCTGAACATATAGAAATGATTCGTTCTTGCCAAGTTCAATCAGGACAAAAAATTTCTTTAGATATCCCTTCAGGTTTAAATCCTGACACGGGCGCGATGCGCAGTGAGATGGTTTTTAAAGCAGATATGACTTTGTGTCGGTATGCCTATTTTCAGGGACTTTTTACAGGTTTTGCCCGAGAGTATTCAGGAATATGTGCTATTTTAATGCCTGAATGGCCGATGATTTTGGATTTTAGTACTTATTTGTTAACAGAAGAAAAAATGCTATCATTGTGGCCCAAAAGAGTAGCCCATGCTTGTAAAGCAAACTTTGGTCGTGTCAAAATTTTGGCAGGCCAAGAGTCAATGTTTGGCGCAAGTGTTTTGGCCGCTTATGCCGCTTTGATTATGGGAGCAGGCTGGGTCGAGGTTTATTACCCAAGAGGCATTGCACCACCATATGGTGAATTACCAGAAATCATCTGGCATCCCATTGATAGAACAGATGAGTTGCCTCAATTGATTGAAGCAAAAGATATCATAGTGGTAGGCCCTGGCTTAGGTTTTGGTGCTTGGGGACAATCGATATGGGAATGGATAAGCACTTTACCCAATCGAATGGTTGTGGATGCTAGCGCACTGGATTATCTTGCAAAAGATAATCAAGCCAAAGATAATTGGATTATTACGCCCCATCCAGGAGAGGCGGCAAAACTTTTAGGCTGGACCACGGAAAAAGTACAATCTGACCGCTATGAAGCAATTCATGTTTTGGCTCAAAAGTATCCTGCCACGATTGTATTAAAAGGTTCTGGCACTTTGATTATTCAAGGGGAGTCATCTATACAGGTTTGCCCGCTAGGAAATCCTGGCATGGCAGCGCCAGGGATGGGCGATTGCTTAACGGGCTTGATTGCAGGTTGTTTGGCGCAAATATCAAACCCTTTAGATGCGGCAAGTCTTGCGGTATGGTTACATGCTAGTGCCGGTGATAGAGTGATGGAAAAGTATCCTGCCATGATGGTGCGCCCAAAAATATTAATTGAAGAACTTCAAAATCATATGCAGGATGTTTTATGCAAGTGAAATGTAATTTAGAAACAGTTGAACAAACTGAAATACTCGGAAAAGAGTTGGCTGTTGTTTTAGAACCTCCGCTTTTAATAGGTTTTAGTGGTGAAATTGGACGAGGAAAAACTTGTTTGATTCGTGCCATGTTAAAAACTTTAGGGGTTCAATCAGCGATTAAAAGCCCAACATTTAATTTGGTTGAGACTTATCAAACTGACAAAGGGGCTATCCATCATTTTGATTTGTATCGTTTGACCTCAGTTTTTGATTTAGAAGATTTAGGATTTAGAGATTATCTCAATACCGGCTGTATTTGTTGCATTGAATGGCCTGAAAATGCTCCCATGATATTACCTTTATTAGATTTGGTCGTGCAATTGGATTTACAAACGGATAAAGATGGTCGAATAGTGACTTTGCAATCTCAAACACACCGTGGAGAACAGGTCATTTTAAATTTGTTAGGAAAAACATGTTTAAATTTAGTTTAGGTTTGATAGCTTATTGTTGGGTGGCATCAGGATTTGCCACAACGCTTTATCATTTTAGTATTCAATCTTCAAATATTGAACTAAAAACTGATGGAATGATTTCACCGAAAGTATTTAAGCTGACTCAGCCCAATCGAATCGTGATGGATTTACCCCGTACACGCTTGGGTAAAAATCTTGCTCATTTTATGCGTATTGGGCCATATCAAGTCCGTTTTGGTGAGCATGGGGCGGAGTATTTGCGCATTGTGATTGAGTCTCCTCAATTACAAGGATATCAAGTAGCACCCATTCGACATGATGGTGCATCCTATGCTTTGAGTATTCATTTACAAAATCAAGTTGCAGCGCCTGCAGCAGCAGTTTCTTATCCCGTTGCATCTTATACCCCGATTCCTGAAAAAAGACGAAGCAAGATTATTGTGGTGATTGACCCGGGGCATGGTGGTAAAGACCCAGGCGCCTTTGGTTATCATCGTACGAAAGAAAAAGATGTGGTATTGGCTATTTCTAGGCGTTTAAAACGAAAAATTGATAGTTACCCCGGAATGCAAGCGGTCCTGACGCGTGATGGTGATTATTTTATTGATTTAAGACGTCGATTAGAGATTAGTAGACGTTATCATCCAGATATTTTTGTTGCGATTCATGCGGACGCTTTTACCAATCCGCAGTCACACGGTGCTTCAGTATTTGCATTATCACAACGGGGAGCAACTAGTGAAGCTGCACGTTGGCTTGCTGCTAAAGAAAACTACTCGGAATTGGCAGGTGTAAATTTAAAAGATTTGGATGATCAAAATGGTATGGTCAGAAGTGTGCTGATTGACCTTTCTCAAACAGCAACAATTCAGTCCAGTATCACCATGGGGCAAAATGTATTGCGCTATTTAGGGGGTATTACCACATTACATAATCATCGTGTCGAACAAGCCGGCTTTTTAGTATTAAAATCACCTGATACACCTTCAATTTTAGTAGAAACAGGATTTATTTCTAATCCTTATGAAGAAAGACGTTTAGCCTCCTCAGCCTATCAAGAACAATTGAGCCAAGCCATTTTTAATGGCATTCGACAATATTTCCAAGATTATCCGCCCAGGGGTCGTCATTAATGGCAAAAATTCATCGATTGTCTAAAGATTTAGCGAGCCAAATTGCTGCAGGAGAGGTGATTGAACGCCCTGTTTCTGTTGTCAAAGAACTCTTGGAAAATGCCATCGATGCCGATGCTACTCAAATTATTATTAGCATTATGGAAGCTGGATTTTGTTCAATTAAAATCGAAGACAATGGCATTGGTATCGATGAAAGCGATCTGGTTTTAGCATTAGAGCCACATTGCACCAGTAAAATTCAGGCCATTGAAGATTTATATGAAATACAAAGCAAAGGTTTTCGTGGTGAGGCATTAGCGAGTATGGCATCTGTTGCTAAAATTGATTTGTGCTCTCGCCCAAGCCACCAAGCTCAAGCAATGCGAATTATCGCTGAGTCTGGTCAGCATCAAATGGTTCCGGCGGTTCGTGATCAAGGTACCACCATTGAGGTCAAAGATTTGTTTTTTAATGTGCCGGTTCGAAAAAAGTTTCTCAAAGCCCATGCTTTTGAATGGGCTGCGATTGAATCCTTAGTCAAACGTTTTGTAATGTCTGCACCGCATGTGCATTTTATTTTAAAACATAATCATGAAGTCATTTTGGATTTACCCATCGCCCATGGTGTGCAAGAGCAGTTTGCAAGAATCAAAAAAATTTGGGGAAAATCTTTTGATAATGCGGAATGTGTAGGTGTTGATAGGTCTGGTTTAAAATTATTTGGCTGGGTGGGGGATTTACAAAGCCATCGAAGTCAAAATGATAGGCTCTGGGTCTTTCTTAATGAACGTATTGTGCAAGATAAATTGATTTTACATGCTTTAAAGCAAGTCTATTTACCTTTATTACCACCAGGGCGTCATCCCCAATGTGTTTTATATTTAGAAACACCACCCGGAATGGTCGATATTAATGTGCACCCCGCAAAACAAGAAGTGCGTTTTGAGCAGCCTAGATTAATTTATGATTTTATTATGAGCACTTTGAAGGAGTACTGGCAACAAAGTCCCTTAGGTGTGCCGGTGGCCTCTAATGAAGCAGCACTTAACAATCATCGCTTTTCAGAAGCTTTACCCGTTGCTCATCAGTCTGCTTGGATAATATGTAATGCAGAGCACATTATTGTCTCTCAAGTTCCTCATCAGTATTTAATTCAAGTAGATAAGTGGTGGGAAGATTATTTAAAAAAACATATTCAATATGAAAAAAAACCATTAGAGTACAGGACCTTAATTATGCCCTATATTCAAAAATTAGATAAATTGAATGAAGCATTACTTTTATCCATTTGTGATAAAGTTCAAGATTATGGTTTAGATATGCAAATATGGGGGCAGGATAGTATTTGTATTCGAGCTATTCCTGTTTGTTTGCCGCAATTTAATCTCAAAATGTGGACGAATATTTTAAATCGAACAACTAAATTAGAAGATATTCAGATAGATACCTTAATCAAATGTTGTCAGTTGTCAGCTTATGATATTTCCATGAAAGAATTTCAGTTGATACTAGAAGATTTAAATCCACATAGTCCTTTTGCACGTCCGCTTGATGTAGAAAACTGTCGGAAAATTTTTAAATGATGAAAAATGTATTTTGTTTAATGGGGCCTACGGCAATTGGTAAAACCGATTTGGCTTGTTTATTAAGTGATGAATTTCCTTTTGAGTTAGTTAATGTTGATTCCAGTCTTGTTTATCAGGAGTTAAATATTGGTGCCGCCAAACCTAGTTCCTCGGTTCTTGCAAAGTATCCTCATCATTTAGTGAATCGTTGTCATATCAATGAAATTTATTCTGTTGCCAATTTTTGTCAGGATGCCCAAAGTATTTGTGAAGATATTTTGTCTCGTGGTCGTTATCCGTTATTAGTCGGTGGTACGATGATGTATTTTAATGCTTTTCAACAAGGTCTTGCCAAACTCCCTTCAGCCTCACCAGAAATTCGTGAGCAATTATTAGCAAAAGCTGCGATTGTCGGTTTTCAAACTTTGCATGAAGAACTGGCTCAATTTGATATAGAAACCGCAAATCGGATTCATGCCAATGATCAGCAAAGAATTTTAAGGGCGCATGAAATTTATTTACAAACCGACAAAACTTGGTCAAGTTGGCTTAAAGAGCATGAAAAACAAAATCATTTCATTTTTCATAATTTGGCATTATTTCCAGAACCTAGGTCCTGGTTACATCAAAGAATTACCCAAAGATTCGAACAAATGCTTCAAGAGGGGTTTTTAAAAGAAGTTGAAAACATTCTTCAAATGCCTGATATTCATTTAGACCATCCCGCCTTAAAGAGTGTGGGTTATCGTCAAGCCATTATGTTTTTAAAAGGTGAATTGACTTTAGAAGAATGGCCTGAAAAAGCGATTGCGGCGACACGACAACTGGCTAAAAGGCAAATGACTTGGTTACGTAGCTTTTTAGATAAACATGAATTTTTTCAGCCAAATGCACTCATCTTGCAAGAAATCATAGATTGTATAAAAAAAATATTAGATAATTAAGCTTTCATTTTTCATTTCATGAGGTTTCTATGAACAAAGTAGTTGCTTGTCAAAATCAAAAAATTGAAGTAACTCAAACTGATTTACCTTTATGTTGTCCAACACCTGCGATGCAGTTGTGGAATGGACATCCTCGAGTTTTTTTACCCATTGAAGAAAGTGGTCATGAAGTCTGTCCATATTGTGGTACTGAATTTGTTTTGATTGAGTCTAAATAATGAAATCTATTGCGGTATTTCGTTTATCTGCTTTAGGTGATGTATTAATGTTTTTGCCAACTGTTAGGGCATTACAACGTGCTTATCCAAAAGCACGTATGACTTGGATTATTTCATCACCTGCTTATGACTTAGTCAAACATATCGCAGATATTGAATTTATTGTCATTAAAAAACCAGAATCTCTTCGTGATTATTGGTCTTTAAGACAAAAATTTAAAAAACATAATTTTGATGTTTTATTGGCAGCGCAAGCAAGTTTTCGGGCACATACCATCATCCCTCTGATAAAAGCAAAAAGAAAAATTGGATATGATTCCATTCGCGGCAAAGAAGGACATCGTTTTGTGGTGCAAGAGCATATTCCTTTTAAAACCGTGCATACCTTAGAGGGTTTTATGCAATTTGCTGAAAAGGTAGGCGTGTCTGATTTATCCGTTCAGTGGAATTTACCCTTAGACCCTGATGCCAAAAAATGGGTAGAAACACATCAAATGCAATGGGGTATTCAAGGTCCGATGGTGGTCGTTAATCCTGCAGCCAGCAAGTCTGAGCGCAGTTGGAATGCCAAACGTTATGCAGAAGTGATTCAATTTTTACAAAAAAGATATCATGCCAATGTGATTTTATGTGGAGGCCCTTCTGCACATGATAAAGATTTGGCAATAGAAATTCAAAAAGAAGTTCAAGTGATTGATATGGTGGGGCAAACCCGTTTACCACAATTACTCGCCTTAATAGCGGCTGCAGATTTAGTCATTTGTCCTGATACAGGGCCTTCACATATGGCTGCCGCTGTGGGAACACCAGTGATTGCGATTCATGGGGTCACCAAACCAGAAATATCGGGTCCTTATGGACAATTTAATCATGTTGTCAATGCTTATCCTCAAGCTCATGCCCTTTATGCTAAACCCATCAGAAAACATAAACCACAAGATTGGTTTAATAAAGTTCACCACCCTGAGGTCATGAACTTAATTCAATCTGAAGATGTCATTGAAAAGATTCGAGTAATTTTGTAGTTTTTAAACTTAATCTGAATCAGAACCTGAATCATCAGCTTCAGGTACTGCCAATGAAGGTGCTGTTGCAGCTTGCAGGAGCATCACGCTATTGGTCAGTAAGAGTTTTTCTTGTTGTTTTCTCATCAAGTACATTTGATAGTTGATTTCAGCCAATAAAATAGCGGTTTCTTTTTGAACTCGAGCAGGAGATGCATCATTAATCATCTGTTGCCAAGTTGTAGGACTTTGAGAGCTACTCAAGTTGAGATTATTGGGGTCTACACTTGGATTATACAATCTATAGGTAGCCATTTTAAACTCATTCAGGGCTTGACTGGACGCTTGACTTTGATCATCGCTATTGTTTGGAAATTTCTTTCTAGCGCCAAGAATTTCATAGATATTTTGAATACCAACAGAAACACGTGCAGCATAAACTCGAATCCCTAAAATATATTTACTTAATTCTCTAAATGAATTTAATTGTTTAGAGATATCAGAGGCCTCATACATATTTTTTGCAATTTTTTCTAGTTCAGTTTTTTGGGCAGGTTCTGGGGGTAATATGCTACCTGTAACATATTTAACATAGTTTTCAGCAGCTTCTTGATTGTTACTACTGGGTAAACCGTATGGGAATTCAGCTGAGTAGGAGCTTGAATCAGAGCTTCCTGAACTAGATGAGCTGCCTGAATCTGATGAGCTTTCTTGATTATTATAAAGTAATGGACTGGTGAGCATAGAACTATCCAACTGAGGGAGTAGTTTTTGAGCATAATTACTCGTTTTAGGAAAAAATATTTCTCCTTTTAATTGCTGGGCAACACTACTGAGCTGATTCAAATAAAGCTGGCTTTTACTATCTGCCTCACACTTGCCTGAACCTAATTTTGAGGTCAAATAACTATTGTTACTCGTATCGAGTCCTAAAGCCTTAGCATAAAACTGTGATTGAGTATATTTATAATCACAACTGGAGTTCCAATCTAACTCACTACAGTTTTCTCGGGTAATGAAACAAAATGCATCAGGGGTAATGCTGAGCATATTTTGTAAAGTTTGTGCGACAGGATAGGGTGTATAAGGTTGGCTATCTAAACTTTTGGTTGAGGAGCTTTGTTGACTTGAATTTCCGCTATCGCTACTATTAGCATCATTAAAGACTTGGTTTGCTAAAGAATTGATATTGCCATAAATGGGATTAGCTACAAAAGTTGCATATACAGGACTGACTGCTAGCGTAGCATATAAATTTTGTACGAGTGTAAATTGAGTAGTAATCGTTAGTTGTAAATTATATAAACCATCATTCACATTGTTTTGACTGGGAGCAGAACGGATTTTATATCCTAAATAAGCACCCAAATTGGTTAAATCAGTTTCGATTTGCGTCAGTATGCTTTCTTGGCTGTTTAAGGTCTTGTTGATATCATCAATTTCTGAAAAAGCCGGAGTACTATTGGGTTGATATGAAGCGGCTGTAGCCTGAAAAGTCAGGCCTAATAAGCTAATGATATAGGGTAGTTTTTTTGTTATTTTACTCATTCTTCCACCTCTAATGCTTTGAGTATTAGTCTTAAACGTTGTGGGGAAAAGATTTTTGATAATAAACGCAATCTTTCAAAAGCTAAATTTCTTTTAATAAAAATGGTGGCGGTATTATTGCCTGACATCGAGGCAGATTCTGCATAGCCAATCACTTTTGAGGCACTGCCAGGATGAGCTTGATCAATGGCTTGAAGCAGTCTAAGTCCACGGCTTGTTTTGATATTGGCAATAATTTGTATAAAACTCTCTTCATGTTTTAATTGATTAATATCGATAAAGTGAACATCATCAAGTCGTTCACCTAAATTTTTAATTGCAATTTCTAGTTCTGGATCACCATCGAAGGTATTTGATTCAACACTTTCGAGGAAACAAATCACACGGTAAATAGAAGGATCAAAGAATTGTGACCAATATTCACTTGAAGCTTGATAGCTGAGATCCGGCATATTTGTTCTTCTTGTTAAAAGGTTAAATCATATTATATGATGGATGAGAATAATATGACCTAAATATCTAATTGTTGCAATCATTAGGAGTATAAAATGTTTAAATGGGTTGGAAAAGTTTTTCGTTACAAGGATTGGGCAGATTGGGACCGCAGTAAAAGTTTTATTGCCTATTTTAGGGAATTATTTGAGAGATTTTTTACGCTTAAAAAGCTGGATAAAAAAAAGCCTGCTCAGTTTAAAGAAGTGGTGGAACGCTATCATTTAAGCGATGATGATTTAAATGCAAAGATTAAATTTTTAAAATTAAATATCGCCTGTTTTCTGAGCGCATTTTTAGGCATTTTTTCATATGGGTTGTTTCATTTATATGAAGCTAATTTTTTTATTGCTTTGGTAATTTTTTGTATTAGTTTAATTGCATTTTCCTTGACCTTTAGATATCATTTTTATCTCACACTGATTCAAAATAAACGTTTGAACTGCACTCTCAAGGATTGGTTTAAACTGACTTTTAAAAGGGAGTAGTTTTGTTTTTACGCTTATTTTTACTGTTTCTATTTGTAAGCCAAGTTGCTGCACAACAGATTCCTCTTACCAACGCACTTTCATTTGCCCCCCCGCCTACTGACCGCTCAATACAATTTTTAAGTAATATATTTGGAGTGGTCGATGGGGTTTTAGCAGGTACCGGTAGCCAAATTTTTGGAAACATGATGAGTATTTTTAATGCGGCTGTTTTGGCATTAGGGAGCATTGTCATCATGTATACCTTAATGATTGGCACAATGAATACAGCGCATGAGGGAGAGTTTCTAGGTCGAAAATGGTCATCGGTTTGGATACCTCTGCGTTGCAGTGCAGGAATGGTTTTAATTATTCCCAAAGCATCTGGCTACTGCATCATGCAAGTTTTTATGATGTGGGTTGTGGTTCAAGGCGTGGGAGCCGCTGACAGAATTTGGAATACGGCATTAGAGTATTTAAATCGCGGGGGAAAAATTGTTCAAACACAAATGGGGTCGCAACAAATCCTGCATGCTATTGTTGCTAAGCAAGACCCAACATTTATCGGCGCTTCTGCTATATTGACAGGTCAAGTTTGCATGGCAGGCACCCAAAAAGCTTTAGAAAATGCACGAGATAAATATTTAAATTGGGCGAATGAACATCAAATGGGACCGTGTTATGAACCTACCGATGTCAATTGGAAAATGTTTTGTGAAAATCCTGTACCCAATTTCTTGGATAGCATTAATCCTATTTTATTTCAAAAATCAAAAGAGGGTTGGCTTAAAGCGAGCACATATCATTTGCCGATGCCAAATTTTGATGCACAATCCATACCGGCTATTTACACTAAAATGAATGGGATGTGCGGTGCGATTCATTGGAATGATGTCACTAATTTAAGCCTTGAACAGAGTCAGTTAAAAAATTTAATGTTTACTGATGAACAAATTGAATCATTTGGTATGAGTCGTGCAATCGCCATAGCACAAATTTATGATAACTTAAGGATTGTCAGCTCTGCCATCATTGAAAATAACCCTAAAATTTCTTCCAATCCCAGTATTGCAAATTCAGCCTCAACTTCTGCCAATTTACAATTTGGTGTTGCACAAAATGATTTGGGAGAAACTTGCCATGAGTATCAGGAAGCTGCATTGTGTAGCTTTTGGCAGACGGCAAAGGATAGACCTCAAGCAGGGGTTTTATTTTCTGGAAACGAGTTTTTAAATAGTATTGCAGCATATGAAGGCTTGATGATGCCTATTATCAATATGGCTCATGAAATTAAAAATGAAGATAAGTTTAAAAAGGTTAGAAATTTTATCGGCCAGACTAAGCAATCGGGTTGGATGTTTGCAGGAGCATATTTCTTTAACTTGGTTAATTTAACAGGGCCTGTGAGTAAGGTAAGTCTGACTAAAGATTTAAATTCAGGCATGGATGGCAGTCAATTTTATCAAATTCAGCATTGTCAAAGCCATCAGCATTCAAGCCCAGGGGAGCTTTGTTGGTTTTTAGAGCCTATCATTTCACAAAGACAAGATGATCTAAGAATTCTTGAGATGATTCAAGGTGCAGGTGCAAAAGGTGGGGATTTAGATTGTAAAGAAACTTTATCTTTTTCGTCCCCTGGTGCTTTTCAGGTCAGTCAAGGATATATTCAGCCTCAGGGTGCTTTTTCTGATGGGGCATGTTCCTCAACAGTATTAGGCCTTATTGGTAACAGCTACTTTTTTCATCTGCCAAGCCAGGCAGGTTTAAATCAAATGACATTACCTGATTTCCCCATGATGTTTGCTAAAGTCATGCCGCCAGTTGATTTTAAGGAACAAAATGCCCCTTGTTTAAATAAAGTTGAGTTTGCAGGAATAAAGTGGTGTACCGGTAATTTCTTTTCTGGAGGCTTGAGCTGGTTTTTTCAACAAGTTGTCGGTACTGCCATACAAACCATCAATAGCTTGATGGGATTGGCGGTGAATATATTGATTGTGGTTCCTTTGAAAGTTTGTGTGTGGCCACAAATGCAATATGCTATGCAGGTATTATCTAATTTATCCAATAATCCTATTGTGGATTTAGCGAATATGGGAGCAAGTTTTATACAATCGACCTTGTATTCTTATTTGGGGACATTGGCGGTGAGTGGTTTAGGTTCTTTTCCAATGATGGGTAGTGTGATTTTAATTTTATTGGCATTCTTGGGGCCCTTATACACGGCTTGGTTATCCTATTTTGTATCGATAGGTTTTACCACCTGTTATTATATTCCTCTATTGCCTTACTTGATATTTACCTTTGGCGTCATTGCTTGGCTTTTCACGGTCATTGAAGCCATGGTTGCTGCTCCTATTATGGCTTTGGGTGTAACAACTCCCGAGGGTGAGGGAATTTTAGGTAAAGGAGAGCATGGTGTTTTATTACTCGTGAATGTCTTTTTAAGGCCTTCGATGATGGTGATTGGTTTTATCACAGCAATCGCTTTGACTTATATCTGTATTTGGGTATTAAATGCGGGATTTGATATTGCAGCTGGATTTTTAAAAGTCCAATCTAGTGAAGTGGCGAAAGCTGGAATGGGATATGATAATATTTATGGTATTCAATGGGGAGATTTTCCTTTTGCACAATTACTAGGTTGTATGTTTTATGTGGTGATTTATATCGGCTTGTATTTAACGATTATTCAAAAGTCATTTACTTTAATTTTTTTATTACCAGATAAAGTACTACGCTGGATTGGTGGGCATCCAGAAACCATTGGCAGTGAAACGCAACAATGGTTTCAAGAAGGGGCACAAAAATTAGATCATTTTGGTCAGATGACTGATAAAGGTATTACCAGTGGATTAGGCGATATTTCAAAAAAAATTGGTGATGTAGTGATGCCTAAAGCCAATACACAAAATCAATCCTTACCCAATGCGGGAGTGGGTAGTCTTTAAAATTAAGCTTGGAAACTGTTAAGAACCTGATTATAATGATTAAAAAGCTGTATGAAAAGGATGTTTATCTCTTGCTAGGAGAGCACAATGCCATTCATTATTGGCTACTTTTTTCTAATATTTTTTTGCAGCACCAATTTATATGCGCAGGTCCCTCTGAGTACTGCGCTATCATTAGCACCTCCTCCATCAGATTTGTCTTTAGTTTATTTATCTATTATTTTTGGCACCATTGAAGGGGTAATATCTTCGTCTGGCAGCCAAATTTTTGGGCATATGATGTCGGTTCTTAATTTATCCGTCATGGCGCTTGGTAGTATAGTGATTATGTATACCTTGATAGTGGGTACTTTGAATACTGCGCATGAAGGAGAATTCTTAGGGAAACATTGGTCATCAATTTGGTTGCCCGTTCGTGCAACAGTCGGGATGACTTTACTGGTACCCAAAACATCTGGCTATTGTTTGATGCAGGTATTGGTCATGTGGGTTGTAGTCCAAGGCGTTGGTGCTGCTGACAAATTATGGGCCTCAGCCCTAGATTATCTAGCAATGGGTGGCAAAATTGTACAAAACGAGCTTGATTCTGGCAAGGTGATAACGGGCGATGGGACCAGTAACCCCGCTTACAATGGCTCAGCCGTTATATTAGCGGGACAGGTTTGTGCTTACTCACTTCAAAAACAATTAGAGAGTTTACGTACTGATTATTTGAATCAAGCTAATCCCTCAGATGGCTCAGACCCAACAGGACCATGCTCATCAGGGTATCAAGTGGGTTCACTAGATAAAACTTTATTAGAACAGTTTTGTAATAATTCTGTGCCTGACTTTTTGTCTGATATGAATGCGATTAATGTAACGAGTAAGGAAAAAAAAGCGGAAACATGGGAAATGCCCATTCCTTATTTTGCAGATAATGCCACACCTGATGTCTATAAAAATTTGAGTGGATATTGTGGCACGGTCCTCTGGAAAAATATTCAAACACAATCGAATAGTAATATCAATAAAGCCACAAATAATTTAAATTTAAATGATGCTCAAGTTGATAGTATTGTTTATGCTCGAAGTATTGGTATTCAACAAATGATTGAGTTCTTATCACCTGTTGCGCGAGGCATGGTGGATAATGACCCCCAAATTAATAAAAATTTATCATCAGGTGATGGTGCCAGCCCCTCAGCTTTTTCTCAATTTGGTGTGACGCTCAATGATAATGGGGATGTTTGTAAATCAAGAAGTTCTTGTCAAAACTGGGGTGCTGTTCCCAATTCCTCAGCCAGTGTTTTATTGGCAGGTACTGAAATGTTTAACTCTATTAATGCTTATCAGGGTGTGATGCAGCCTGTCTTGAGATTGTTAAAAAACCCCGGCAACTCTGCTGCTGATTTTATCACTCAGGCTAAAAAAGATGGCTGGTTTTTCGCTGGGGGATATTATTTTGATATGATTGTGTTGAGTGGCTCACCTGGCAGCTCAGTGATGGAAGTTGATAGCCAATCAGGTTTGGATGCTAGTAAGTTTTATCCCTCTGGCTCCAGCACTTGTCCTGGTAACGTATTATGTTCTTTTTTACCAGCTGATGATGCTAAAGATATTCTGGATAAGACAAATAATTTAATTGAAGGGACTGCACCTAATCAATCTACAGGTGATGTATGTACAGTAGGATTGTCTTACACGTTTTCAAAATTTTATGTGCCGAGTAATGGTTATGTAAACGCGGCTAAAAATGATTCATCTTTTGGTGATATCAATTGTTCTTCAACCACTATCGGGTATATTGGGAATTCATATTTTCTAGTTACTCCTGGAGCGGTAAATGATAGTGCACCTCTTTTTCAGATGCCAGCTATTCAGTTTTTTAATTTTAAATCACCACATACTAAAGGAATAGATCTTAAGTCCTGTAAACCGAAGATTAATTTCTTCGGGCTCATTACATTCTGTATGGGCTGGTTGTTTAATGGATTCATTGAAGCTATTATGGTTGGCATTAGTTTTATATTGGAAGCCTTGATGGTGCTGGTTAAAGCCCTTTTTACTTTAATGATATATCCATTGTTGTATTATTTCTTCTTTCAATTACAAAACTCATTCCTATATTTAACGGAGATGTCTCATAATCCGATTGTCAATTTAGCCAATATGGGCTCTAGTTTGATAGAAACAGCTGGTAATATCTTTTTAGGGATGTTCACCTTAAGTTTTGTGATCATTCTTAACCCCATAATGGGTGCATGGCTTCTGTTTTTTTTAGGTCTAGTCATGCCTTTGGTTTTATCCTGGGTCGGTTATTTCTTTACAATAGGTTTTTTCTGTGCTTATTACGTTCCTATTTATCCATTTATGATTTTTACTTTTGGTGCAATTGCATGGTTAATGGCCGTCGTGGAAGCAATTGTTGCTGCTCCAATTGTTGCGCTGGGAGTGATGTCACCAGAGGGTGAGGGGATATTAGGCAAAAGTGAAACAGGAATGATGATCTTGGTCAATGTTTTCTTACGGCCATCGATGATGATCATTGGTTATGTGGTGGCAATTATGATGACCTATGTCAGTGTTTGGATTGTGAATTATCAATTTGACCATGTGGCTGGTTTTATTATCGA